>JAUNUA010000303.1 GCA_030538435.1 Brachybacterium sp. | reverse complement strand
CCTGGAGTCCGAGCCCTGGTGGCTGCCCTCCTTCACCGGCACCATGTGCTCCGCCGCTGCCCTGAAGAACATGACCAGCCAGCTCATCGGCCGCTTCACCCACGCCGTCGCCGAGGCCACCCGCGCCCACCACGACACCACGGCGCTCACCCGCTTCGCCGGGGACCTCATCATCCCCGAGGAGACCCGCCGCGAGATCGCCGTGCTGAAGGGCCTCGCCGCCGCCTACGTCATGTCCTCGGCATCCCAGCGTCCCGTCTACGAGGTCCAGGAGCAGATCATCCGCGACCTCTACGCCGTGCTGTGGAACACCGGCACCACCCACCTCTCGCCGCTGTTCGCGGAACTGTGGGCTGCCGCCGCCGACGACGACGCCCGGCGCCGCGTCGTCGTCGACCAGATCGCGTCCTACACCGACGTCACCGCGCGGCGCATGCACGACGCCCTGTACGTCCACTCCGCCACCCACATGACCGCCGCGGACCTGCCGCTGCCCGGACTCGGCTCGGACCTGTGAAGATGGGGACGAGGCGACGAGGGGACCGATGAGCACTGGACTGATCCGCCGCGAGGACGTGGACCTCGTACGCGAGAAGGCGCGCCTGGACGAGGTCGTCGGCGACCACGTCACCCTGCGCACCGCCGGGATCGGATCCATGAAGGGCCTGTGCCCCTTCCACGACGAGAAGAGCCCCAGCTTTCACATCCGCCCGCAGCTCGGTCACTGGCACTGCTTCGGCTGCGGGGAGGGCGGGGACGTCATCTCCTTCGTTCAGAAGATCAGCCACCTCACGTTCGTCGAGGCGGTGGAGACCCTCGCCGGTCGCTACGGGGTGCAGCTGCACTACGAGGAGTCCCGCGGGGGAGGGCGCGGTGACCGCCCCGACTTCGGCACCCGTCAGCGCCTGCTGGACGCCCACGCGATCACCGAGGAGTACTTCCGCGAACAGCTGCTGACCCAGCGCGCCGAGGTCGGCCGACGCTTCCTGCGCGAACGGGGCTTTGACCGTGCCGCTGCCGACCATTTCGGCGTCGGTTTCGCCCCCGAAGGCTGGGACAACCTCCTGAAGCACCTGCGCGGGCGAGGATTCACCGAGGACGAGCTCACCGCGACCGGCCTTGTCTCCCAAGGCCAGCGCGGCATCTACGACCGTTTCCGCGGCCGCCTGGTCTGGCCGATCCGCGACATCACCGGGAAGACCATCGGCTTCGGCGCCCGCAAGCTGCTCGAGGACGACCCAGGACCGAAGTACCTCAACACCCCCGAGACCGCGATCTACCACAAGTCCCAGGTGCTGTATGGCCTGGACCTCGCCCGCAAGGACATCTCCGCTGCCCACCAGGTCGTGGTCGTCGAGGGCTACACCGACGTGATGGCAGCCCACCTCGCCGGGGTGCGGACCGCGGTCGCCACCTGCGGCACCGCCTTCGGACCCGAGCACGTGAAGATCGTGCGCCGCGTCATGGGGGACACCAACCCATCGGCGGGTCTGCGCCTGAACGCCGACGGCCGGGGTCTCGCAGGGGAGGTCGTCTTCACCTTCGACGGTGACGCCGCCGGCCAGAAAGCCGCCCTGCGCGCCTTCGAGGAGGACCAGCGCTTCGTCGCACAGACCTATGTCGCCGTCGAACCCCATGGCCTGGACCCCTGCGATCTGCGCCTGCAGCGCGGGGACGAAGCCGTGCGGGACCTGGTCGCGACCCGCCGGCCGCTGTTCGAGTTCGCGATCCTCACCGCCATCCGCCAGGTCGACCTCGACACCGTCGAAGGGCAGGTCACGGCGCTGCGGATGGCCGCGCCTGTCGTCGCTCGCATCCGCGACCGCGCCATGCGACCGGAGTACGCGCGGCGCCTCGCCGGCTGGCTCGGGATGGATGAGCGCACGGTGCTGCGAGCCGTCCACGACGCCTCCCGCACCGCCGAGCAGCCCGGACGCCGCGCCGCCGCTGAACCGCCACCCGACGCTGCGAGTGGGGCCGAGGAGGACAGCGGCGTGCTGCCCGTCGCCCGCCTCGCAGACGTCGTCAGCCCCCGCGACCCCGTCGGCCAGGTCGAGACCCAGGCGCTGGCCGTGATGCTGCAGGCGCCCGCACTGCTGGATAGCGGGACCGTCGCCCAGCTGCCCGACGACTCCTTCCACGTCCCGGCCCTGCAGGGCGTGTGGGATGTGATGCTCGCTGCCGGGACCCTCCTGGACGCTGTGGAGGGCGCCCTTGCCCCCGCTCGGTACCTCGAGCAGGTCCTCGAGATCGCGGGGGAGACCGTGCGGCCCCTCATCGTCGAACTCGCGAACCTGCAACTGCCCGCACGCGACGAGACGTCCCTCGCCCGGCTCGCCGCGTCCTTGCTGGGCCGGCTCACCGAGCTGTCCTTCACCCGCGAGTACTCCGTGCTGAAGCAGCGCCTGCAGCGCACCGACCCCGGCCGGGACCCCGAGGGGTACCAGCGGATCATGACCCAGCTGTCGCAGCTGCAGGCGCGACGCCGCGCGCTGCGCCCCGGGGACTGACTACCGTCGAGGCCGGCTGGGTCGGGACCCGGGACGCCCGGGTCCGGGAGCGTGGTG
>JAUNUA010000302.1 GCA_030538435.1 Brachybacterium sp. | reverse complement strand
TCATCGAGGTCGATTCGCTCGTCAAGACCTACAGCACGCGCTCCGGCGAGGTCCGCGCCCTGGACGGGCTGAGTCTCACAGTCCCCGAGGGCACCGTGAAGGGGCTGCTCGGTCCCAACGGTGCGGGGAAGACCACCACCGTGAAGGTTCTGAACACCCTCATCCGCCCGGACTCCGGATCCGCTCAGGTCGCCGGGATCGACGTCCTCACGGACCCCCAGGCGGTGCGCCGCATAATCGGCGCCAGCGGCCAATACGCCGCGGTCGATGAGAACCTGACCGGCCTGGAGAACCTCGAGATGGTGGGACGCCTCTACCACCTGGGGATCCGACGGGCCCGAGCCCGCGCCATGGAACTGATCGAGGCGTTCGAGCTGACCGAGGCGCGCAACCGGCCCGTCAAAGGGTTTTCCGGCGGCATGCGGCGACGCATCGATCTGGCCGGCGCTCTCGTCAACGACCCGCCCATCCTGTTCCTGGACGAGCCGACAACCGGGCTCGATCCGCGCAGCCGCCTCGCGCTGTGGGACGTCATCAAAGGTCTCGTCTCCGAGGGCACCACCGTGCTGCTGACCACCCAGTACCTCGAAGAAGCCGACTACCTGGCCGATCACATCAGTGTGATCGACCACGGCCGCGTGATCGCCGAGGGCACCGCGGACGACCTGAAGGGCCAGGTCGGCGGGCACCGCGTGGCCGTCACCCTGGTCGCGGAGTCCGACGCCGATGCTGCGAGCACGATCCTCGCCCGCCACGGCAGCGCGGAGGTCACCCGGCCCTCCGCGCGGGATCTGGAGGTCGCGGTGGACACCGGTCCCGCCGCTCTGCAGTCCGTCCTCGCGGACCTCGGGGCCGCGAACATCCCTCTGCACGATGCCGGGATGCGCCGTCCCACGCTCGACGATGTGTTCCTCACGCTCACGGGCCGCGAGACTGCCAGCGATGAGGGCACAGACACTGACCAGCAGGAGATGTCCGCATGAACGCACAGGCGACAACCCCGCGCAGCACGGAGCACGCCACCGGGACCGCACACTCCGATGCTCCGAGGAGGCTCTCCCATCTGGTCACCGACGGCTGGACGGTCACGTGGAGGAACCTGAAGAAGCTGCGCCGCTCCCCTGACATGCTCATCTTCGCGGTGCTGCAACCGATCATGTTCGTGCTGCTGTTCAGCCAGGTCTACGGCGGCTCCATCCAGGTCGACGGCGTGGATTACACCGAGTACCTGATGGCCGGGATCTTCGCGCAGACGGTCGTGTTCGGCTCGACCTTCTCCGGAGCCGCCATGGCCCAGGACCTCAAAGAAGGCCTGATCGATCGCTTCCGCACCCTGCCGATGTCCCCCGCCGCGGTGCTGATCGGACGCACCAACTCCGACCTGGTGCTGAACGCCCTGTCGATGGTCATCATGGTCGCCACCGGCCTGGTGGTCGGGTGGCGCTTCGAGACGTTCCCGGCGTTCCTTGCCGGACTCGCACTGCTGCTGGTGTTCTCCTACGCCTTCAGCTGGGTGATGGCGCTGCTGGGCATGACGGTGCGGAGCCCGGAGACGATCAACAACGCCTCCTTCATGATCCTGTTCCCCCTCAGTTTCATCTCCAACGCCTTCGTGCAGGCCGACCGGCTGCCCGGACCGCTGGAGACCATCGCGAACTGGAACCCCGTCTCCGCGCTGGTGCAGGCTGCCCGTGAACTGTTCGGGAACACCGGCGGCGTGCCCGCCCCGGACACCCTCCCCATGCAGCACCCGATCCTCACCGTCCTCGTCGGATCGGCGCTGATGCTGGCGATCTTCGTGCCGCTCGCGGTGCGGCGTTTCCAGCGCACCTCCTCCCGCTGAGGAGCCTCCGAGGTCACGGGTGCACAATGGCGAGCATGAACTCCACCGAACGCACAGTCCTCCTCACCGGCGCCACGGGCGGGGTCGGCCTGGTTCTGGCCGGCGCCCTGCGCGAGGACTACCAGCTGATCGAGCACGGACGTACCCCCCAGACCCCGGAGCAGGAGGAGAACCTGCGGGCCGCCGACCTCGAGGAGTACGACGAGGTTCGGGCGCTGATGGAGGGCGTCGACGCTGTCGTCCACCTCGCCGGGTCCGCCTCCCCGGAGTCGACCTGGGAGGACGTGCTCGGAGCGAACATCATCGGCTACCGCAACGTCCTGGAGGCCGCGACGGAGGCGGGCGTGCGCCGGGTCGTGTTCGCCTCCTCCAACCACGCGATGGGCATGTATGACCGTCACGAGCAGTGGCCGGTCTACCCCGCGGACCTGCCGCGCGGCGACTCGCTGTACGGCGTCTCCAAGGCCTTCGGCGAGATCCTCGGCCGCTACTACCACGACGCGTTCGGCCTGGAGGTCATCAACCTGCGGATCGGGTGGATGAGCGATGACCCGTTGGAGACCGACGTCGACCTGCTGCGGGCGATGTGGCTGTCCGAGGGCGACACGGTGCGCGTCGTCCGCGCGGCCCTCGAGGCCGAGGTGACGTGGGGGCTCTACTACGCGATCTCCGACAACCCCAACCGGCGCTGGGACATCACCAACACCATGCTGGAGCTCGGCTACCG
>JAUNUA010000301.1 GCA_030538435.1 Brachybacterium sp. | reverse complement strand
GATGTTGGGGTCGAAGATGATGTCGTGCGGCGGGAAGGGTGACGGCAGTGCCGCCGAGGGGGTGGTCAGCAGGCCGTAGGCGCGCTCGCACACCTCGATGCGCCTCGCAAAGCTGTCGGCCTGGCCCGTCTCGTCGAAGGCCATCACCACCACGGCCGCGCCATAGCGCCGCACCACCGCGGCGCGGCGCAGGAACTCGGCCTCACCGTCCTTGAGCGAGATCGAGTTGACCACGCCCTTGCCCTGCAGGCAGCGCAGCCCGGCCTCGAGCACCTCCCACCGCGAGGAGTCGATCATCACCGGCACCCGCGCGACGTCCGGCTCCCCGGCGAGCAGGTTCAGGAAATGGGTCATCGTGGCCGGCCCGTCGAGCAGTCCCTCGTCGACGTTGACGTCGATCAGCTGCGCGCCCGCCTCGACCTGCTGCCGCGCGATCGCCACCGCGGCGTCCCAGTCACCCTCCTTGACGTGCCGGGCGAACTTCGGGCTGCCCGTCAGGTTGGTCCGTTCACCGACGTTGACGAAGTTGACGTCCGGCGTGAGGGTGAAGGCCTCCAGTCCCGACGTGCGCAGGTATGCCGTGCCCCTCGCCCCGGGTGCCCGAGGGCTCACCCCGTCGACCGCGTCGGCGATCGCCCGGATGTGGTCGGGCGTGGTGCCGCAGCAGCCGCCGACGATGTTGATCAGGCCGTCCCGGGCCATCGATCCCAGGACTTCGGCCATCTCTTCGGGGGTGTCGTCATAGCCACCGAAGGCGTTGGGCAGGCCGGCGTTGGGGTGGATCGAGGTCAGCGCGTCCGTGGCCGCGGCGATCTCGCGCAGGTGCGGGCGCATGGCTTCCGCCCCGAGGGCGCAGTTGAGGCCGAGGGAGAAGAGGTCGACGTGCTCCATCGAGACGGCGAAGGCCTCGGGCGTCTGGCCCGACAGCGTGCGCCCGGAGGCGTCGGTGATCGTCCCGGAGACCATCACCGGGAAGGGGGCGGCGCCTGCCGCGCCACTATCCGTTCGACCCGGGGCAGCCAGCACGTCGGCGATCGCGTGCAGCGCGGCCTTGGCGTTGAGGGTGTCGAAGACGGTCTCGACCATGAGCAGGTCGACGCCACCCTCCAGCAGCGCCTCCGCCTGCTCGGCGTAGGCCGCCCGCAGCTGCTCATAGGTGACCGCGCGATATTCGGGCCGCTCCACGTCGGGGGAGAGCGAGGCGGTGCGGTTGGTCGGGCCCAGCGAGCCAGCCACCCAGCGCCGGCGCCCGTCGATCGCTTCGGCCGCGTCCGCCGCCGCGCGAGCGGCCCGGACCCCGGCGAGGTTCATCTCCCGGACCAGGTCCTGCGTCCCGTAGTCCTCCTGGGCGATGCAGGTCGCCGAGAAGGTGTTCGTCGTCAGGATGTCGGCCCCGGCGTCCGCGTAGGCGCGGTGCACGCCCTCGATCACCTCGGGCCGGGTCAGGCCGAGCAGGTCGAAGTTCCCCTTGAGCGCCGTCGCGGTATGCGGTTCCCACCCCTCTCCCGTCCCGTGGAAGTCCTTCTCGGTGAGGCCGACCCGCTGGAGCATCGACCCATAGCCACCGTCGAGGATGAGGATGCGTTCCCGGGCGGCGCGGAGCAGGGCAGAGGCGGACACAGCGCCACTGTAGACAGCAGGGGCTCGCCCTCCTCGGACGCTCCGACGCCGTGCTCGCTCGTGTGATGCCGGTCACACCGCACCGAGGCAACATCGGCACCGGCTGGACGCGTCTTGGTGGCATGAGCAGGAGAATGGGGCCATGAGACTCTTCGGGCGCTCGGCCCAGGAGGCGGAGGCCGAGGCCTACGTCACCGAGGCGATGCCGCGTCTGGTGGGTCTGGCTCATGCGATGACGGGGAACAAGGCGGACGCCGAGGACCTCGTCCAGGACACGCTGGCGATCGTCATCACCAAGTGGTCGCGCATCGCCGAGGCGCAGAACGTCGACGCCTACGTGCGCCGAACGATGGTCAACGCCCTCATCTCGCGCAAGCGGCGACGGGCCTCCACCGAGGTCATCTCCCACGAGGCCGTCACGGCCGACTGGTCGGCACCGGCGAGCGGATCCGCCGAGGGCGCCATCACCGACCGCGAGGCGGTGCTGCAGCTGCTGCGCGCCCTCCCGGACCGGCAGCGCGCGGTCGTGGCGCTGCGCTACTACGAGGACCTGCCCGACCGGGAGATCGCCCAGGCCCTGGGCTGCTCGGAGCAGGCCGTGCGCAGCGCCGCCCACAATGCGCTGCGCAGCTTGCGAGGGATGCTGCCCACCACGCTGGAAGAGGAGGTCCGGTCATGAGCCGGGAGATGGACGAGCTGCGTGCCGCGCTGAACCACGAGGCCGACTTCGACTACGACGCGCTGGTCGCCGGAGCGAAGCTGCGGGCCGGGCGGATCCGCCGGCGACAGACCCTCACCCGCGCGGTCGCCGCCGTGGTGATCCTGCCGACCCTGGCGGGCACGGCCTACCTCGGCGGGCAGCTGATGCAGGGCCAGGGCCTCCTGGCAGGGCCGGCCTCGACCGACGAGACAGCGGTCACCGCCCCGGTGGAGGAGACACCCGCCCCCGCGC
>JAUNUA010000022.1:17625-19435 GCA_030538435.1 Brachybacterium sp. | reverse complement strand
CGATGTTCCGTGCGGTGGTTCGGCGCCGATCCTATCGGGGGCCGCCGACACTCCGAGGGTGCAGCTGTCCCCCGTCCTCCTCGATGAGGACGATGCCGTCGCGGTCGGTGCGCACGGTCCGGGCACCCAGCAGGTCCAGCATCGCCAGCAGCTGGGGGGTGGGGTGGCCGAAGGTGTTCTCCTCCCCCACCGTGATCAGGGCGATATCGGGGGCAAGTGCCGCGTACAGGGTGGGGTCTTGGCGCCGGGACCCGTGGTGGGCGACCTTGACGACGTCTGCGGGGCCGGGCCCGATCTCCGCGAGCGCCGCCTGGGCGTGGGGTTCGAGGTCGCCGAGGCCGACGAAGCGGGTGCCGTCGGCCCAGGTCACGCCGAGCGTCACGGAGCAGTTGTTCGGCACCCCGCTGGAGGGTGATGAGGTCTCGAGCCGCGCGGTCCGTTCGATGTCCTCCAGCGAGGGTGGCCAGATCACCGCGACGTCCAGATCCCCGAACTCCTCGCGGTCTCCGGCGAGGACCGCCTCGGCGTCCACGCCCGGGACGGCCTGGAGTGCGGCGTCGGGGATCGGGCAGATCCATTGCCGCTCGGGTGCCCGGGAGCCGGTCAGCGCCCCGATACCCCCGGTGTGGTCGGCGTGGGGGTGGGTGAGGACCAGCAGGTCGATCCGGTCGATGCCGAGCCGGTCGAGGCAGGCGGTCAGGGCCTCCGGCTCGGGACCGGTGTCCACCAGGACGAGGGGCGGGGCGCGTCCGGGGTCGGCCCGGTCGCTGTCGCCGCGCAGGAGGACGGCATCCCCCTGCCCGACGTCGCACGCGGCGATGCGCCACGAGGCGGCCGGCGCCAGCGGGCTGAGTCGCACCAGCGGGGGGATGAGCACGACGACGGCCACGACCGCTGCTCCCCAGCGGACGATCCTGCGGTGGCGCTGGTGGATCGCGAGACAGGTCAGAGTGATCACCCCGATAGCTGTGAGCACTCCGGTGAGTCCCTCGGGTGTGGCGATCCGTGCTCCCGGCAGGGCATCGAACGCGCCCGCGATCAGCAGCAGCATGTGGGCGGCGGCCGCAGATCCGTCCGCAAGGAGCACCGCGCCGGTCGGCCAGAGGGGACCGAGCACCAGGCTGAGCAGTCCCATCACCGTGATCGGTCCGACGAGCGGCGCGACCGCCATGTTCACGGTGACCGCCCAGATCGAGATCTCCGGGGTGAGCAGGACCAGCACCGGGGTGCAGGCGACCTGTGCGACCAGCGGCACAGCGATCGCCAGCGCCAGCGGCTCCGGGATCCTCTCCCGGCTGCCGACGACGATGCGCCGTGCGAGTGGCGGGGCGATGAGGAGGATCGCGGCGGTCGCCGAGGCGGACAGGACGAAGCCGACGCCGACGGAGGTCTGCGGGGACAGCACGGACCAGGTCGCCACGGTCAGCGCGAGAGCGGCAACGGGTGAGGCCCGCACCCCGAGGAAGCGGGCGAGCAGGATCGGGGTGGCCATGGTGGTGGCGCGCAGGACGCTCGGCTGCGGGCCGACGATCACCACGTACAGGCCCAGGGCGAGCGCGGCGAGGGCGATGCGCGGACGGCGGGGCACACCGAGCAGCAGCAGGGGTGCGAGGACCGCGAGCAGGACGAGGCCGAGGTGGGTGCCGGAGACCGCGACGAGATGGGTGATGCCGCCGCGACGCATGACCTCCGCTGTGTGATCGGTGAGGCGGTGGGTGTCCCCGGTGGACATGCCGCGCACGAGTGCTGCCTCGTCATCGGGGAGATGCGCGGTGGTCCCCCGTGCCGTCTCGCGCAGCTCCCGGCGCCA
>JAUNUA010000022.1:16455-17525 GCA_030538435.1 Brachybacterium sp. | reverse complement strand
CGCGCCCAGGCCGGGCCGCTGGTCGACTCCTCCGCGTCGCTGCGCGCGGTGACCTCCACCTCCAGCACGCGTCCGTCCTGCTGCGCCTCGCGGAGGACATCCAGGGTGCTCTCGTGGCGGTGGACGCTGAGGGTGAGGACGGATGCGCCGATGCCCAGCAGCGCCAGGTGCGCCAGCACAGCCCGCAGCACAGCGGGCCGGCGGCCGAGGACCCCGGCTAGGAGTGCGAGCACCACGACCCCACCGCAGGCGATCAGCATCGGGCCCGGGCCGTGGTGGACCCCGAGGGCTGCGAGCACCCACAGCACGGTCGCGCTCGGCAGCAGACGCAGGTCCGGCCGGGTGAGCATTCAGACGGTCGCCTTCTCGCGGATTTTCTCCAGCGTGGCCGGACCGATACCGGAGACCTCCAGCAGATCATCGACGCTGCGGAACGGCCCGTTCGCCTCACGGTGCTCGAGGATGCGACCAGCGATCGCGGGACCCACCCCGGGCAGCTCCTGCAGCTCGCTCTCCCCCGCCGTGTTCAGGTTGACCGCTCCTCCGGCGGAGTCCCCCTCGTCTCGGCCCGGCGCTGCGGCGTCGCTGTCCGCACCCTCCGCGCCGTCCGCCGGGGGTCCAGCCGGGGTGTCGCGGGGCTCCTCCCCGGGGACGGGCACATGGACCTGCTCCCCGTCGACCGCGGCGCGGGCGAGGTTCACCGCGGCGAGGTCCGCATCCCCGGTCGCGCCGCCAGCGGCCTCGACGGCGTCGTGCACACGGGCGCCCGGCGGGATCTCCACGACGCCCGGGGTGGCGACGGCGCCGGTGACGTGGACGATGAGCACACCGCCCGCCTCATCGGCCGCTGCACCCTGCCCGTCCCCACTGAGCTCACCTTGCGGCTGCTCCTCCTGCGGCTGGCCGTCGGCACCGGCACCGCCGGTGGGTGCTGCATCACCGGGGTGGAGCTCTCCGGCCTCCTCCGCGGCGTGGCCGAGGTCCGGTGCAGCAGGCGCATCGAGCGCGGTGCCGCGGCTGGAGAGGTGCACGGCGCCACCAGCGATCAGCAGCAGCACGGCGACGCCGAG
>JAUNUA010000022.1:0-16355 GCA_030538435.1 Brachybacterium sp. | reverse complement strand
GGCTGGAGAGGTGCACGGCGCCACCAGCGATCAGCAGCAGCACGGCGACGCCGAGGAGCGCCGCGAGGCTCGGACGCGGCAGGTTCCGCCAGTCGAGGGTGAACCGTTCCCGGTGATCGACCTGGTCGACCAGCAGCTCCCCACCGTTCTCCTGCGCGGCGGGGTCCGCGGGCTCCGGGGAGTCGGGGCGGGCGTGCCGCCCCGCGCGCACGGGCGGGGGCTGATCGGTCGACATACCCCGACGCTAGGATCGGCGCCGCCTCGCCATACCGCGCGGACCCGCCGCGGTGGATGACTGCGACGTGGGGAGGAAGGGCGACGGGACCCCCGGCCGGGGCGTCAGAGCCCGAACATCGCCTGCCACTGCGGAAGGAACGCCACGGCGATCACCGCAGCGACCAGCACGTACCAGACGAGGGTGAGGACCACCCAGTGCCGCAGCAGACCGGCGAGTCCCCCCGGGAGGCGGGGACGCTCCTGCTCGATGATGAAGGCGGTGGTGGCGAAGAACATCGGGGCTGTCGCGGCCCACACCACCATGCACCAGGGGCACAGCGCCCCGATCACGACAATCGCCGAGTAGGCGAGGAAGTGGACGAATGCGAAGGCGAACGCCATCCCACCCCAGGTCGCCCAGCGGTACCAGCGCGGCAGCACAGTCCGGCTCGCCAGCAGCGCCCCGGTCGCGCCCATGATCGCGAAACCCGCCAGGCCGATCGCCATGTTGGGGATGCCGAAAGCGTTGGACTGCCAGGTGACCATCACCGACCCGCAGGAGATGAACGGGTTGATGTCACACCCCAGTACCGCGCCGGGATGGGACAGCAGGTAGAGCTTGTCGATCAGCAGCATCAGCGCCGCGATCCAGCCGATCGCCCCACCGATCAGCAGCACCAGCCCGGTGCGGCTCTCCGGGGCGCGTCGGCGCACCCGGCGCTCCGCGGCCAGCTCGGCGTCGATCTCGGCGAGCAGCGCCGCCTCGTCCTGCTCCTCGGTGGATGCCGCCCGGTGCTCGGTCATCGTGCTCTCCCCTCGCCCCGTGGTCTCAGCGGCGGTACGGGTTCTCGTCGTACCAGGCGGCGAGCCGTTCGAAGCCGTCGTCCAGGCCGACGCGCGGGGTCCACTGCAGGCGCTCGCGGGTGCGGCGCTGGTCGAACCAGTGGGCGGTGGAGAGCTGCTCGGCGAGGAACTCCGTCATCGGCGGCTCGTCCTCCCCGGGACGAAGCTCCCACAGCTTCTCGATGAGGCGACCCGCCCGGCGCACGAGAGCACCGGGGACACGGCGGGTTGGGCGCGCGACCCCGGCGGCGTCGCAGAAACCGCCCAGGACATCGCGGACCGTGCGCGGCTCCCCGTTGGTGACGACGAACGATTCGCCGTGGACGTCCTCGATCCGGTCGAGCCCCGCGACGATCGCCTCCGCAGCGTTGTCGACGTAGGTGGTGTCGATCAGTGCCAGACCGTCGTCCAGCAGCGGCAGGCGGCCCTTCGCGGCACGGTCCACGATCCGCCCCACCAGCTGGGTGTCGCCGGGGCCCCACACCACGTGGGGACGGATGGAGGTGACGAGCATGCCGTCGGTCCCATCGGCCTCCATGGCGAGCAGTTCCGCGGCGGCCTTCGTGCGGGCGTAGGGGCCGCGGGCGCGCTGCGGGTCCGCGGGCGTGGCGTCGAGGCCGACGATGGCGCTCCCCAGGTGTGCAACGGACGGGGAGGAGATGTTCACGAGCTTGCGGGCGCCGGCGTCCCGCATCGCGGCGAGGATGGTGCGGGTGCCGCCGACGTTGATCCGTTCGAAGTCCGCTTCCTTGCCGGAGATGCCGACCTTCGCGGCGAGATGCACGACCGCGTCCATCCCGTCCACCGCGCGGCGCACGTCCTCCAGCTCGGTGAGGGAGCCGTTCACGTCCTCGATGCCGGGCAGCGCCGCGGGGCGGCGCTGGAAGGCGCGGACCTCGTGGCCGCGCTCACGGAGCGTTTCGGCGACGGAGCCGCCGAGCATGCCGGATGCACCGGTGACCAGAACCTTCACGGGGTACCCACTCGCTTCCCGGCCAGGGCGTCCTCGGACCACCGGGACAGGGCCGCTCGATCGATCTTGGAGTTGTGGCGGATATCGGTGGGCAGGCAGCGGGTAGTGAAGACCGCCGTGACGTCCGCACCGGCCTGCTCGCCGACGGCGCGCCGCACCGCCTGCTCAAGGGCCGTCGGGGCGGGCTCGGGCCGGGTGACCGTTCCCGGCCGGTAGTCCTCTTCGGTCTCCAGGATCACGACCACCTGCTGGGTTCCGCGGGGACCGACGGCCGCGGCTCCCGCCCGGCGCACGGTCGGCACGGACTCGGCCGCGGACTCGACCTTCACGGGGGTCAGGAGCCCGTCGGCGGTGGCGAGGACGTGGGCGGCGCGGCCCTCGACCCACAGCCGCCCGTCGGCATCGAGGTGGCCGACGTCGCCGGTGGCGTGCCAGCCCTCGTACCGGGAGGCCTCACGGGTGGTGCCCCACAGCATCAGGTAGCGGTCCCGCACGTGCGGGGCGCGCACCAGGATCTCCCCGGTGACGTTCGCGTCGCGGGTGATGTCGCCGGCGTCGTCGCTCGGGTGGCCGTGGGCGTCCATGGGGGCGATGGCGACCTCGACACGCGGCACCGGGTGTCCGACGCATACGCCGTCGCCGGTCCCGGCGGCCTCGATCCCCTCGAGGTCGATCGCCGTGATCGCCAGGCACTCGGTCATGCCGTAGGGGGACTGCGCGCGGGCGTTCGGCATCACGCTGCGCAGTTCCCGCAGCAGCGGCGCGGGGATGGGGGCGCCGGCGGAGAACAGGCTGGGGACCCGCGCGAGGGCGTCCCTCTGGGCGGGCTCGAGGTCCGCGGCGGTCGTGATGATGTTCCGCAGGGCCGCGGGCGCGGTGAACACGGCGGGTGAGCCGAGTGCCTCGACGGCGTCGGCGAGCGCCGCCGCGGTGAGCTCCCCTGGTCGCGTGACGTCCATGTCCGGCACCACGGAGGGGGCGCCGAGGGCGGGCCCGAGCAGCGCGAACGGTGCGAACCCGGCCACAAGGCCGCGGGTGGGATCCAGCTGCAGGGTGTCGCCGACGGCGGTGAACATGGCGCTCATCTGCCGGTGCGTGTAGACCGCGCCCTTGGCGGGGCCGGTGGAGCCGGAGGTGAACAGGATCGCGGCGTCGGACTCCAGGTCCGGGGCGTCCTCAGCAAGCGGCGCGCCGAGCTCGCGCATCTGGCGGCCCTCCGCGGCGAGGTCCGCGATCGAGGTGTCCACACCGAGGACGGTGCGGTCGATGGTGGGCAGGCGGCGCACGGAGATGCGCTTCCCGGGCCAGCCGAGGGCGCGGGCAGCAGCGAGGCCCTTCTGGATGCCGATGATCCAGTCCGGGTGGGAGCCGACGACGGCGCGGGAGAGGCCATCGACGCCGAGGCCGGCGTCGGCGATGACGGCGACTGCGCCGATGCGGAAGCAGGCGTACAGCACGGCGGTGAGGTCCGCGCCCGGGGGGACGAGGACGCTGACGCGGTCACCGGGACGGATGCCGTGGGCGAGCATGCCCGCGGCGATGTCGTCGATGCGTGCGTCGAGGACGGCCCAGCTGATCTCGCGGATCCGACCGTCGGGGCCCTTCATCTCCACCACGGCGGGGCTGTGGCGGTGCTCGGGGTCGTGCGCGAGGCGCGTGATGGGGGCGCCGATGGGTGCCTCGGGGGCCTGCTCGGCGCTGCGGGAGACGGCGACAGTGGCCCGGGCCTGATCGCCGATGCTGGCGCGCAGCCAGGCGGCGACGACGGACGCGACATCGGCGTCCTCCCACACCAGGTGAGAGGCCTTCTCGAAGCGGTGGACGTCGGCGTGGGGGACGCGTTCCAGGAGGTCTCGCAGGTATCGGTCGGAAAAGGTGATGTCTCGCGGGCCCCAGGCGAACAGGGTGGGCACGTTCAGCTCGCGGATACCGCGGGCGAGGCGTTCCAGGGTGGGGCGGCTGGGGTGGTCGGCGTCGGCGGGAATGTCGCCGACGAAGGTCTCGATGCCGGCGCGGCGGGCGCGGCTGCGGTAGGGCGCCAGATAGGCCTGCTTGACGTCGGCCGCGAGAGGCGGGTCCGACAGCGACAGGGTGGTCCGCAGGAACGTGTCGGTCACCGAGGTCGCGAAGGGGAGGAACCCGGGGGTGGTGGCGAGCTCCAGGGCCTTCGGGAGGGACTCACCGAGTTCCTGGTGGATGCCGGTGTTGGTGAGGATCATCCCGGCGAGGTCGCTGCGGTTGTCCAGCGCCCAGCCGACGGAGACGATGCCGCCCCAGTCGTGGCCGACGGTGACGACGGGTCCGCGGATCGACAGGGCGTCTGTCAGCAGGGACAGGTCGGTGATCCTGTCCTGCAGGCGGCGGGTGGTCCGGGTGCGCTCGGAGAAGCCCATCTCCAACTGGTCCACGGCGATCACGCGCCACGGGATGTCCTCGCGGATCAGCGAGCGGTACAGGAAGGAGTAGGTGGGGTTGCCGTGGACGCACAGCAGCGTCCCGACCGGCTCGATCCCGCGCTCGTCGAGCAGCGGGGCGCTGTCCAGCAGGTGCCACTGGCGGGTCTGGCCGCTGTGGTCGCGGGCGAGGACGGTGCGCGAGAGGCGGGGGTCGACGCCGGGCAGGGGCGGGGCACCGACGGTGTCGGCGCTGTTCTTCGTGGTCACCACTGGACCTCCATCATCGCGGTGTTCAGTCCGGAACCGACGCCGAGCAGCAGTACTCGTTCACCGGTCTTCACGTTGTCCTGGTGCTTGGCGAGCGTCATCGGCACGGCCTCGGCGGCGACGTTCCCCCAGTCGGGGAAGCTGACCGGGATGCGTTCCATCCCCACCCCGGTGGCCTTGGCGAAGGCGCGGGTGTAGACCATGGATACCTGGTGGGGGATGACGTGCTCGACGCTCTTGTAGT
The DNA here is from genome assembly GCA_030538435.1 of Brachybacterium sp. Classification (GTDB taxonomy): domain Bacteria; phylum Actinomycetota; class Actinomycetes; order Actinomycetales; family Dermabacteraceae; genus Brachybacterium. The sequence continues at coordinate 11,416 of JAUNUA010000022.1, read as the reverse complement.
CCGCGCCGTGGGCGTTGGCGTCGCGCCACGTGGCCATGACGATGCCGATGCCGTTCTCCAGCAGCCCGGCGGTGTCGGTGCGCATGTTGTCCATGTCGCCGACGCACAGCTCGTAGTGCTCGGTGCCGGCGCGTGCCTGGGTGGTCAGCAGACGGTGGCCCTCGGGGTGGCGGTCGGCGGGGCCGATGACGGCGGCGGCGGCGCCGGAGCCCAGGGTGAGGGACGCGAACTGGTTGTTGAAGTCCTCGCGGGTGGCGGTCTTGGCGTTGAGCCGGCCGATGGTGCCGCGCTGGACTTCCTCGACGTCCTCCGCGCCGACGATCAGCGCGTACTGGATCTGTCCCGCATCGATCATTCCGGCCGCCATCGTCATGGCATTGACGAAGCCCAGGCAGGCGTTGGTGATGTCGAAGTTCATGGTGGTGGTGGGCATGCCGAGCGCGTTGTGGACGCTGGTGACCACGGCCGGCTCCAGGTGCTGGCGGGAGACGGAGGCGTTGATCATGAGGCCCACCTGGTCACGGGTGATGCCGGCCCGGGCCATGGCGCGTTCGGCGGCCTGCACGATGCCGTGACGCCACCCGTTCTCGGGGTCCTTCCACCAGCGCCGCTCGTACACCCCGGCAACGCGCTGCAGGGTGCCCTTGGGCAGGCGCAGGCGCTTGCGGGCAGGGGCGAGCATCTCGTCGATCTCATCGGAGGTGACGGGCACCTGCGCCTCGGTCGCCTCGATCGCGAGCAGGGATGCGTTCTGATGAACGAATGTGGTGTTCCCGTTCAAGCCTCTGCCTTCGTCCGTTCCGTGATCGGGGCGCGTCCGCAGCTGCGCAGCGCACGACGGTGCGCTGCGCATCGTCGGCCCCGAAGGAGTCCGGACCATTGTTCCACCAGGAACCTGCCCGGCGCATGGGAGCGTGACCCAGCGGTCAGTGAGACTGCTTGCAGTCCTCCAGCTCGTGCCCCAGGTGGTACCGGGCGAACAGGAGGGACTGGCGCAGGATCTGCTCGCGGCCGGTGGGCTCGGCGCGGCCGCGGGTCGAGACCTCGACGGCGACGGATCCTTGCCAGCCGCGGTTCGCCAGGCGGCGCAGCACCTCGGCGCAGGGCTGGTTGCCCTCCCCGGGCGCGAGGTGTTCATCCTTGGTGGTCTTGCCAGAGCCGTCGGCGAGGTGGAGGTGGGCGAGGCGGTCCCCCAAGCGGTCGATCATCTCCAGGGCGTCGTCCCCGGCGGTTGCGGCGTGGGAGAGGTCGACGGTGACGTTCTGGTAGTCCTCGTCGGTGGGATCGTGGTCGGGCAGGTAGATCATCGCCTCGCGCACCCCGAGCCGCCACGGGTACATGTTCTCCACCGCGATCCGCACCCCGTACTCGTTCTCCAGCTGTCCGACCCCGGTCACGAAGTCGCGCGCGTAGGAGCCCTGCCACCGAAACGGCGGGTGCACCACGATCGTCGGCACATCCAGGTCGAGCGCCATCTGCACGGTCTTCTCGACCTTCACCCACGGGTCGCGGCCCCACACGTGCTGCAGGAGGAACAGGGTGGGGGCGTGCAGCGAGAGGATCGGCTGCCGGTATCGTTCGCGCATCGCGGCGAGCGCCTCGGGGTCCCGGCTGTCCCGTGAGGTGGAGACCATGACCTCCACCCCGTCGTAGCCGATGTGCTCGGCCATGCGGAAGCAGTCGAGGACCCCCAGGGGGAATACCGAGGAGCTGGACAGGCCCACGGGGATCCGGCGGGTGGGCGTCTGATCGCTGAGGCGGTCACCGTGGCTGAGGCGCCGATGGAGGTGCTGGCGTCCTGAGCTGCCGGCGCGGTTCGCGCGGGTGTAGGGCACGCGGCGGCGGGGGACGGTCGCATCGACGCCGAGGTGTCGACCATCGCGACGGCTCACGGGTTCTCCTTCGCACCGGGTACTCGGGGGTGCGGTCCGCACCGCCCCCAGTATGGGGCAGGCGCGTGGTCGCGGGGTCCGCGTGCCGGGGTGTGGCGAGGTGTGGCGGGGTGAATGAGCCGGCACGGGGGCGCATAGTCTCGGTGCATGCTGGTGCGACGACTGACCGATGACGACGCTGTGCCCTGTCGGCGCCTGGGGGCGCAGGCTTTCGGCGGGCCGATGCCGGAGGAGAACCCTCGCCCCTTCTCCCCCGGTGAGGTCGCGCTGGGGATCGACTCCGCGTCGCTGCCGGGCGGGGCCGACGGGGTGCTTGCCGCGGTCGCTCGGGTGCGGCGCGATCGGATCGTGATCGGCGGCCGCGAGGTCGGCTGCGGAGGCGTCGCGGGTCTCGTCGTGCATCCCGCCCACCGCGGGGAGGGCCTGTTCCACGCGATCCTCGGCGCCTGCCTGGATGCGTGCGCCGAGGAGCAGCTCCCGTGGTCGATGCTCTATCCCTCCCATCCCGGGATCTACCGCCGTCACGGCTTCCAAGTCGTCGCCCGGACGCTCGCCGCCGTGGTGCCGATCGCCGCGCTCTCCGGCCTGGCGCGGCCGGAGGGACTGCGCACGGTGCCGGTCACGGACGGCGCGTTCGACCGGGTCCGGGACCTCTACCGCGCTTCCCTCGCCGGCGAGAACGGGATGCTGCTGCGCGAGGGACCGCTGTTCCCGGCAGCCGGGATGCCCGGCGGTGGTTTCGATGCGGTCCTGGTGGAGGACGACGCCGGCCAGGCGCGCGGCTACATGTCCTACACCCATCGGACCGAGAACGAGGAACCGGTGGGCCTCGACGTGCACGAGGTGGTGGCCGGGGACCGGGCAGCGAGGATCGCGCTGCTGCGGTCGCTGGCCGGATGGTCCACCTCCATCACCGCAGCGCGGATCCGGTTGCGGTCCGACGACCCGGTCCTGGACGTGATCCCGGGCGGCACCGTGCAGCTGGAGATGGACGAGGCGAGTTCGCAGGTGATGATGCGCGTGGTCGACGTCGCGGCGGCACTGCGGGCGCGCGGCGCCCCGACGGACCTGTCCGGCCACATCGCGCTGGAGGTCCAGGACGAGCGCTCGGGAGGCTCGTGGCAGGTCACTGCGGCGGGCGGTGACGTGACCTGCGAGGACCTCACATCGGGCGCGGCACCGGCCGGCACCCCCACGGCGACTCTCGACATCCACGCGCTCTCCCTTCTGCTCGCCGGGGGCCGACGCGTCACCGATGCGGAACGCCTGGGGCTCGGTGTGCGGGTCGACCCCGCCGCCCGCGCCTTCCTCGATACCCTGGTCGCCGGCCCGCGCCCCAGCGTCATGGATGCATTCTGAGCAGCTGGCCCGCCCCCGGACCCCCTATCGACCTGGCGAGGACATGGCCAAGCTGCACTTCAAGTACGGAGCGATGAACTCCGGGAAATCGGACACCCTCATCAAGACGGCGTACAACTACGCCGAACGGGGCCTGGCGACCCTGACGGTGAAACCGGCGATCGACACCCGCGGGGAGGATTTCGTCGTCGCCCGCGGTGGGGCCTCACGACGGGTGGACGTCCTTGTCGACCCCACCGCGGACGTGCGTGCTGCGGTGCTGGCGGAGGCGAGGCGGCAGGGCATCGACGCCCTGCAGTGCGTGTTGGTCGATGAGTCGCAGTTCCTGGAGCCGGAGCAGATCGACCAGTTGTTCCTGCTCGCCAAGCAGGAGGGGATCTCGGTGATCTGCTACGGCCTGCGCGCGGACTTCCGGACCGCCGTGTTCCCGGGGTCCCGGCGCTTGTTCGAGCTGGCGGACAACTTCGAGAAGCTGCCGACGATGTGCCGCTGCGGCTCGCAGGCGGAGTTCAACAGCCGCCTGGTCGACGGGGTGCCCGTGTTCTCCGGTGACCAGGTGGTCATCGACGATCAGGCGGAGATCGCCTACGAATCGCTGTGCGGGGAGTGCTTCCTCCGCGCACAGACAGAGGCGAGGGACACCGTGATCGGTGTCCCCCGCCTCTGAGGAGTGGACGTGCAGGCGACGCACGCGCCGGTTCGTCCGGTGTCTCAGCTCTCCAGCTTCTTGTCGCCGACCTCGGCGTCACCGCCGGCGGCGTCCGAGTGCGCGGCGTCGGTCGCGGAGTCGGACTTCGCGGCCTTGCGCTCCTCGTTCTTCTCCTTCAGCTGCTCCGCACCCGAGGACGCGGAGTCCTTGGCCTTCTGCGCGAGCTCCGGGCCCTTCTCCTTGGCGATCTCGGTGGCATCGTGGGCCGCCTTCCCGGCGACCTCCCGTGCCTGGTCCACCTTTTCGCGGACGGTGGGGTCCTCTGCCACATTGCGGGCCGTGCGCTCGAGCTGCTCGTAGGGTCCGCGGCCGGCGCGGGAACCGACGACGAAGCCGATCCCGAGGCCGAGGGCGAAGATGATCTTCTTCATGGGGTCCTCCTGGTGGGGCGGATGACGATACGTGACGGTGCCATGTAAGCACAGCGGCCCGGGAAGGTCGGTGATCCCGGCGGTGGGAGCACTCAATCCTGCGCCCCGGGGCCCGGGGGAAACGTAGACTGGGCCGGTACGGCCGACCGCCGTGCCACCCGCAGTGCGACGTGCGCGGATCGCGCCGTCCACCCCGTCGCCACCAGGAGACAATGTTGTCTGAGTTGTCCGATTCCACGCCGTCGATCTCCGGGTCCACCGCTGCCCGGTCCACCTCCGTCAGTCCGGAGGCCGTCACCGACCAGGTGCGGACCTGGGTCGCCGCAGCGGCCACCAGGCCCGTGCCTGCCCAGGCGAAGATGCTCGCCGATCTGCTGAAGGACCCGCGGGGCCTCGACTTCACCGTCGCCTTCGTCGACCGGGTGATCCGACCCGAGGATCCCCGCGCTGCTGCCGTCGAGCTGCAGCGCCTCGCCGCGGACCCGCCTGCGTTCCTGCCCGCACCGCTGCGCCGCGTCATCTCCTTCGGCGGATCGATGGCGCCGGTCCTGCCGCAGGCCGTTGTCCCCACCGCGCAGGCGGTGATGCGCCGCATGGTCTCCCATCTCATCCTGGACGCCCGGCCCGCGCAGCTGGGTCGCGCGATCCGCAAGCTCCGCGCGGACGGCACCGAGCTGAACATCAACCTCCTCGGGGAGGCTGTGCTCGGTGCCCGCGAGGCCGGCCGCCGCCTGCAGGGTGTGCGCGAGCTCGTCGCCCGCCCGGACGTCGACTACGCCTCGATCAAGGTGTCCTCGATCGTGGATCACCTATCGCTGTGGGGCAGCGCCGAGACCGTCGACCACATCGTGGAAACAGTGCTGCCGCTGTACTTCGATGCCGCGCGCGGTGACCATCCCACGTTCCTGAACATGGACATGGAGGAGTATCACGATCTCGAGCTGACCCTGGAGGTGTTCGAGAAGCTGCTCGATCGGCCGGAACTGATGGACTTGCGCGCCGGGATCGTGCTGCAGGCCTACCTCCCCGACTCGCTGCCGGCGCTGCGACGCCTGCAGCGGTTCGCGGCCGACCGCGTCGCCCGGGGCGGCGCGCCGGTGAAGATCCGCATCGTCAAGGGCGCGAACCTCGCCATGGAGCGCGTGGACGCCTCTGTGCAGGGTCTTGACCTCGCCACCTTCTCGACCAAGGAGGAGTCCGACGCCCAGTACAAGCGGGTCGTCATGGAGGCCCTGCAGAAGGAGTCCCTGCAGTCTGTGCACGCCGGGATCGCCGGGCACAACCTCTTCGACATCGCCTTCGCGCACCTGCTCACCGAGGAGCGCGGCATCACCGAGGGCGTGGACTTCGAGATGCTCGCCGGTATGGCGCCCGGCCAGCAGGAGGTCGTCCGCGAGTCCGTCGGATCGATGCGGCTGTACGTTCCCGCTGTCAGCCCCGGTGAGTTCGACGTCGCCGTGTCCTACCTGGTGCGCCGGTTGGAGGAGAACGCCTCCTCGGAGAACTTCATGTCCGCGGTGTTCGAGCTCGACGAGCGGGAGGACCTGTTCGAGCGCGAACGGGAGCGGTTCGAGCGCTCGCTGCACCGCGCCGTCACCACCGACGCCCCGGACTCCCACCGCACCCAGGACCGGGCCGCGGAGGCCGCCGCTCACCGCCGTGACGGGACGCTCCCGGAGCTCGGCTCCTCGGTGATCCCCGCGGTCCCGGGCCGATTCGCCAACACTCCCGACTCGGATCTCTCCACGCCGCAGAACCAGGCGTGGGCGGAGCAGATCACGCACCGGATCCGCACCTCGGAGCTCGGTATCCGCGAGATCGAGGCCGCGGCGCTGGAGACTGTGGAGGAGGTCGATGACGTCTACCGTCGGGCGCTCGCAGCGCAGCCGGCGTGGGCGGATCTCGGGGCGAGCGGCCGTGCGGACATCCTGCGGCGTGTCGCCCAGCTGTACGCGGTGCGCCGCGCCGAACTGCTGGAGGTCGCCGCCTCGGAGACCGGCAAGGCGCTGGAGCAGGGCGACCCGGAGGTCAGCGAGGCCATCGACTTCGCCCTGTACTACGCCGAGGAGGCGGAGCGGCTCGCGGCCGATGAGGAGCTGCGGTTCAGTCCGCGCCCCCTGACACTGGTCACCCCGCCGTGGAACTTCCCGCTGGCGATCCCCACCGGGTCGATGCTGTCCGCGCTCGCCACCGGCAGCGCCGTCGTCGTGAAGCCCGCACCGCAGGCCAAGCGCTGCGGCGCCTACCTAGTCGCTCTCATGCACGAGGCCGGGGTCCCGGAGGACGTGCTGATCCTCGTCGACGTACCGGAGAACGAGGTCGGCAAGGCGCTGGTCTCCGATGAGCGCGTCGATCAGCTGATCCTCACCGGTGCCTACGACACCGCGGCGCTGTTCGCCTCCTGGCGGCCGTCCCTGCGGATCAAGGCCGAGACCAGCGGCAAGAACTCCGTGATCGTCACCCCGCAGGCGGACCTGGACCTCGCGGCGAAGGACGTCGCAGCGAGCGCCTTTGGGCACGCCGGCCAGAAGTGCTCCGCGGCGAGCCTGGTGATCACCGTCGGTTCTGTGACCCGGTCCCGCCGCTTCCGCAGCCAGCTGGCCGATGCCGTCCTCAGCCTCCACGTGGGGCTGCCGACCGATCCCACCGCCCAGGTGGGTCCGGTCATCGAGCCGCCGACGGGCAAGCTCGCCGACGGGCTCCGGACCCTCGGCCCCGGTGAGTCCTGGCTGGCGCGCCCCCAGGCGCTCGACGAGGAGGGACGTCTGTGGTCCCCCGGTGTGCGCGACGGCGTCCGCGGCGGCTCCGAGTACCACACCACCGAGTACTTCGGGCCGATCCTCGGGCTGATGCACGCTGACACCCTGGAGGAGGCCATCGAGCTGCAGAACGGCACCGCCTACGGGCTGACCGCCGGACTGCAGTCCCTGGACCCGGAGGAGATCGCCCAGTGGGTGGGCGCCGTCCAGGCCGGCAACGTGTACGTCAACCGCGGGATCACCGGGGCGATCGTGGAGCGCCAGGCGTTCGGCGGCTGGAAGCGCTCCTCGATCGGGCAGACCGCGAAGGCGGGTGGCCCGAACTACCTGATCCACCTGGTCGATGCCGTCGATGCGGATCCGACACGCGACGACGAGGCGTGGCTGGAGGATGCGCGCCACTCGGACCGCGAGCACATGGCCTCCACCTTCGAGGCGCGGGACCGGCAGGATCTCCACGGGGAGATCAATCTGCTGCGGTACGTGCCGACGGAGAGCGTGGTCCGCGCCCCCGAGGGCACCACGGCGGCGGAGCTCGCCCGTGTGCTGCACGCCGCGACGGTGGCGGGCGCTGACGTCGAGGTCTCGGTCGCCGAGGCCGCGCTGCGCCAGGTCGCGTCCGAGGCCCTGCCGGGCGTGTCGGTCGCGGTGGAGAGCGCCGAGCAGTTCGCGCAGCGCGTGCCGGTGCTGACCCGCACCCGGGTGCGGCTGCTCGGGGAGGCCGATGAGGCGCTGCTCGCGGCGGTCGCGGATCGCGTCGAGGTGGCGCTGTTCGCGTGGACCCCGACGGTCAGCGGCCGCCTGGAACTGCTGGCGTTCCTGAAGGAGCAGGCGATCAGCGCGACCGATCACCGCTTCGGCAACCCTCTCCCGCAGCCGATGGTGCTGAACGGCGACCAGGGATTCGCCCGCGGCCGGGACTGAGCAGCACGCCTCCGCATACAACCCCTGCGAGTGACCGGATTTCGCGCACATTCTGCCCGACATCCGGTCACTCGCGGGAGAGGGAGAGGACGTGTCAGGTGCCGAGCACGGCGCCCTCGGGCATCGTCCCGCCCTCGTCGCCGAGCACGGCGGATCCGCGCACGACCACATCGGCCCCGAAGGTCCAGTCGCCGCGGACATCCAGTCCCGTGGCGTCTTTCAGGGACGGCACGCCGTGGGGGAAGCGCGCATCGAAGTCACCGATCAGCTTGTAGGACCCGGAGTCCAGGCTGATCGACGGCGTCGGCTGCGTCTGCTGGACGAGCGCCATCCGCTCGTCCAGGGTGTAGACGTCCGAGCGGACCAGCAGCAGATCGGTCGTCGCCTTCACCGGGAGGAACCGGTCGCGGCCCACCACGATCGAGGTCGCCCCGTCGAACACCTCGATCGCGGCGCCCATCGCGGACTCGATCTGGTAGACGGGCGTGGAGGAGCCATCGGAGGGGTCGACGGTCTTCTCGTTGCGGATCAGCGGCAGCGGCATCACGCCGTCGTTGGCGCGCAGCACCTCGTCCAGCTTCTCCAGGTCCCACCACAGGTTGTTGGTGTGGAAGAACGGGTGGCGGTGCTCATCGGTGAAGTAGTCCATCTCCTCCGCCGGGGTCTGGGCGGTGTCCCGCAGGATCAGCCGGCCGTCTTCCTTCCGCACGGCCAGGTGCCCGCCTTTGCGGTCGGCGGGCGTGCGGCGGCACAGTTCCGCGGCGTAGGGGGCACCGGAGGCAGCGAACCAGGCGGCGAGCACTGGATTCGGGAGGGTGCCGAGGTTGTCGGAGTTGGAGACGGAGGCGTACGTGAACCCCGCAGCGAGCAGCTTCTCGAGCACTCCGGAGGTCTGCAGGGCGGTGTAGATGTCGCCGTGGCCGGGCGGGCACCATTCCAGCGTCGGGTCCTCGGGGTGCTCCACCGGGAAGAGGTCCTCGGTGCGGAGCTTCGGCTCCTTGTTCTGCAGGAAGTCCAGCGGGAGGTCCCCGACGGGCAGGTCCGGGTACTGCTCGAGAACAGCCAGGGTGTCCTCGCGCGTGCGGAAGGAGTTCATGAACAGCAGCGGCAGCCGTGACCCGGTGCCGCGGCGCGCGGCGAGAACCTGCTCGACGATGATCTGCAGGAAGCTCTTGCCCTCACGCACCGGCAGCAGGGACTTCGCGGAGTCCATCCCCATGGAGGTGCCGAGTCCGCCGTTGAGGTTGATGATGACGAGCTTGTCAAAGGCGTCCTTCGCCGCGAAGGGATCGATGACCACGTCATCCAGGGCCGCCACATCGGTCAGCGGTTCGATGGTGTCCTCCGGGATGGTCCCGGTGACGCCCTCCTCGAGCTGGCCGTAGTAATGGGAGAAGACGTCGATCGCGGTGTCGGGGACACCTTCCTCGCGCATCTTCTGCTGGGCTGCAGCAAGACCGTCGGTGCTCATGGCCCAACCCTAACGGCCTGCCGCGTAGCCCTGGGCGCCGCGGGAGTTCGCCGCGGCCTGCAGCACCCCGGTCGCCGGGTCGCGGGTGACGATGCTGAGCCGCCCGAGCGACCACTCCCCTGCCCGCTGCACGCGGTGACCTCTCTCCTCGAGACCCGCGATGACGTCGGCACCCAGGCGGTCCTCGACGACGGCCCCACCGGGACTCCAGGTGCGCGGCCAGAACGAGCCGATCATGCTGGTGGTGTGCAGCATCGGCGCATCGATCGCCTCCTGCGGGGCGTATCCGCCGACGAGCAGGCGCAGGATCAGCAGTAGTTGCCACTGATCCTGCTGGTCCCCGCCCGGGGTGCCGAGCGCCGCGACCGGCTCGTCGCCCTCGTAGATCATCGTCGGGGTGAGCGTGGTGCGGGGTCGCGCGCCCGCGGTGAGGGCTGACGGGGAGTCCTCATCGAGCCACGTCATCTGCAGGCGGGTCCCGAGGCAGAACCCGATCCCGGGGATCGCCGGGGAGGACTGCAACCAGCCGCCCGACGGGGTGGCGCTCACCATGCGTCCCGCGGCGTCGACCACGTCGAGGTGGCAGGTGTCGCCGCGGTGGAGGTCATCGGTGTCTGGGACGCGGGTCGCGGCGCCGGGGACGGTCGGCTCTCCGCTGCCGACGAGACCGTCGGCGGGATCTGCCCGTCGGGCGTGCTCGGCGTCGGTCAGCGCCGGGGGAAGATGCGGTCTCCGGCCGCCGGGGCTCCCGGGGCGGAGCTCGGTGGACGCTCGGTCGGTGATGAGTGCGCGACGCTCAGTGGCGTATTCCTCGCTCAGGAGGTCTGCGAGCAGGGCGCGCGCGTGCGCTGCCACCGAGGGGTCCGGGTCATCGAGGCGTGCCAGGTCCCCGTACCAGGCGTCGCGGTCGGCGAGTGCGAGCTTCAGCGCCTCCAGGATGTGGTGGGCGCCGCGCTCGGTGGACGGGTCGATCTCAGCGTCTGCGAATCCGTCGAGGATCCGCAGGGTCTGCAGCAGCACGGGGCCCTGCGTCCAGGGTCCCGCCTTCACGATGGTGCGACCGCGGAACGTGATCGAGACCGGGTCCTCGAATCCGGCGTGGACTCCCGCGAGGTCCTCCGCGGTGAGCACGCCCGCGTAGTCATTGCCATCGCTGTGCCGGTGGGGCGCTCCGACGAACTCCGCGATCGCGTGGGCGACGCGACCGGTCCGCCACTCCCGGCGGGCGGCGGCGATCCGGGTCTCGCGGGTGGTCTCGGTGTCACCGGCCGCGATGAGGTCGCAAAGCACGGCAGCGTATTCGGGGTTCCGGATCAGCTCCCCCGCGCGGGGCGGGCGCCCTTCCGGCATCCACAGGACGGCGGAGCTCGGCCAGTGCGTCGTGAAGGTCTCCGCCATCGCGGCGATGCGGTCGGCGACACCCGTCAGCACGGGGTGGCCGTCCTCGGCGTAGCCGATCGCGAAGGAGAGCACATCGGCGAGCTCCCAGGTGCCCTCGCGCTCCAGCAGCATCAGCCAGGCATCGACCGCTGTCGGGACCGCGGCCGCGAGCGCACCTGCTCCGGGCACGTCCGTGAGGCCCAGGGCGCGGTAGGCCTCGAGGGTCGCACCGGCGGGGGCGGGACCCTGACCCATGAGGACACGGGGAGCGAACTCATCGGTCTCGGTGGCGACGAGGCCGACCATGTCTCCGCCGGGTCCGTTCAGGTGCGGTTCGACCACATGCAGCACGAACGCCCCGGCGACCGCGGCATCGATCGCGGTCCCGCCGCGCTCCAGCACCGCCTGAGCACTGGCGGTGGCGAGCCAGTGCGTGCTCGCGGTCATCCCGACGGTGCCCTGCAGAGTGGGCCGGGTGGTGTGCGCGGGTGGCGGGACGAAAGAGGTCATCCTGCGAGGCTAGCGGGAGGGACGCCGCGTGATCCGGGGAT
>JAUNUA010000300.1 GCA_030538435.1 Brachybacterium sp. | reverse complement strand
GCTCGACCGGTCCTCCCGCACCGTCCGTGTGCTCGGCAAGGGCGCGAAAGAACGGATCGTGCCGCTCGGCCTCCCGGCGCTGCGCGCCATCGACACCTGGCTGGACAGCGGCCGTCCCGTGATCGCCACAGATGCCACGCGCAGCGGCGACGCCCTTTTCCTCGGCGCCCGCGGCAACCGCCTCGGCGCCCGCGCGGTGCGAGACATCGTCGAGGCCTTCGCGCGCCGCGCCGGCATCACGCGGCACATCACCCCGCACACCCTGCGCCACAGCGCCGCCACCCACATGCTCGAGGGCGGTGCAGACCTGCGCAGCGTCCAGGATTTCCTGGGCCACTCCTCCCTGCAGACCACGCAGATCTACACCCACGTCAGCGCCGACCGGCTGCGCCGCACCGTCGAGCAGGCCCACCCCCGCGCCTAAGCCCCCCGAGCGCAGGTGACTCAGCTGTCGCCTCTGCTCGCAGTGCCGACTCAGCCGATCGATGGGCCGCGACCGATGCCACCGGGATCCGCGGTGGAGGACGACCCCGCTGACGCAGAACCGCTGGGCGTGGCAGGCAGCGGGGCGGGGGCGTTCCCTCCCAGCACCGATCCTTGTCCGGGGCCGACCCCGCCGAGCGGCAGCAGCACACTTGGACCGCGCGCCCCGAGCAGAAGCAGCGGGTCCACGTACTGCTGGTCTCGGCGGGCCCCGAGGTGCAGACACATCCGAGGCGCGCAGTGCGACATGCTCGCCTCCCCGCCGAGCTTCCCGATGACGTCACCGGAGGCAACCCGGTCCCCCTGACGCACCGAGGAGTGGAGCGGTTCGTAGCTGGAGATCAGACCGTTGTCGTGGCGGATAGAGACCACGCCGCGACCGGCGATCGACCCGGAGAAGTGCACCACCCCACCATCGACCGCACGCACCTCATCACCACCCCCGATCACGTCGATGCCCCGATGGCCCGCACCCCAGGTCTGCGCCGGCGGGTCGAAGCGGGAGGCCACCTCGTGCGGTCCGGCGAGCGGCCACTCCCAGATCCCCCGCGGCTCCTCCGCTCGCGCAGTCGGCGCGAACACCCCACCGACCAACGCCAGCACCACCAGGAGAACCACCACGGGGTGCGCGCCCCGGCGGCCGGGACGCGTGAGGAGCGGCCCTGATCGACCCGTGGAGATGGTCGCAGCCATCGTCGTCGGTCGTCGGTGGTGGGGGAGGAGCGAGGTGATCATGGCCTCAGCGTCGCCGCCCGCACTCCGGGCTGGTAGGGCGCCCCGGCTGGTTGGGGACGATCCCGACGTGGGGAGGAAAGGCTCCCCAGGGACGTGGGGAGGAAAGGCGCCCCAGGTACATAGGGAGGTCGGGCGCCTCGATGCAGTGCGGCGAATACCCGGCGAGCACCCGGCGCGCACGTCACACCGAGCGGGGTGGGCGAAGCCTGCCCGCTCGGATAGACTCGCACCAGCATCCGGTCCGTCCGGATGACTTCGCGTGCCCACGCACGGCGCCCGTCCTATCGGTCCCACAGCCTCCGCTGCGGGTCGGACGGCCGCCCGGGCACCAGGCCCCGCACCGACCGGTGGCGGGGGGAACAACCGAGAACGCAGGTCCTGCGCACCGACCGCGGACGCCCACGGGGTGTGCCGCGCGAGCCCAGGGCCGAAGGAAAGAGGACCCTCATGGCAGTCGTCACCATGCGCCAGCTCTTGGAGAGCGGCGTCCACTTCGGACACCAGACCCGTCGCTGGAACCCGAAGATGAAGCGCCACATCTTCACCGAGCGCAACGGCATCTACATCGTCGACCTGATGCAGACGCTGACCTACATCGACTCCGCCTTCGACTTCATCAAGCAGACCGTGTCCCACGGCGGCTCGATTCTGTTTGTCGGCACCAAGAAGCAGGCCCAGGAGTCGATCCGCGAGCAAGCCACCCGCGTCGGCATGCCGTACGTGAACCAGCGCTGGCTGGGCGGCATGCTCACCAACCTGCAGACCGTCTCCGCGCGGGTGAACCGCCTCAAGGAGCTCGAGCAGATCGACTTCGAGGATGTGGCCGGCTCCGGCTACACCAAGAAGGAACTGCTCATCATGTCCCGCGAGAAGGACAAGCTGGACCGCACCCTGGGCGGCATCCGCGACATGTCCCGCGCCCCCAGCGCCGTCTGGATCGTGGACACCAACAAGGAGCACCTCGCCGTCGACGAGGCCCAGAAGCTGGGCATCCCGGTCGTGGCGATCCTGGACACCAACTGCGACCCCGACGAGGTCACCTACCCGATCCCCGGCAACGACGACGCGATCCGCTCCGTCACCCTGCTGACCCGCGTGGTGGCCGACGCCGTCGCCGCCGGTCTGCAGGCCCGCCACGAGCGGTCCGAGCGCTCCGAGCGGAACGTCTCGGCCGTCGACGCCGAGCCGCTGGCGGAGTGGGAGCAGGAGCTGCTGAAGCAGTCCGAGGTCCAGCAGGCCGGCGCCGCCGCCGAGGAGGCCCCGCTGCAGGCCGAGGTCGCCGAGACGGCCGAGGTCGTCGAGGGCGGCACCCAGGAGGAGCAGACCGAGAACGCGGAGGCCGATGCCACCGCGACCGAGGCCACCGCGGCC
>JAUNUA010000021.1 GCA_030538435.1 Brachybacterium sp. | reverse complement strand
CGCTACAGTTGAATGACGCGAGTCTTGGAGGAACCCGTGCGACTGTCCGTGTTCACCGCATCCACCCCCAAGTGGGACCCCGCAGAGGCCGCCCGCCGGATCGCGGGGGCCGGCTACGAGGGCGTCGAATGGCGCATCCTCGACCAGAAACCGGCTCCGCCCGGCGAAGGACCCGGGTACTGGGCGGGGAACCGCGCCACCTGGAGCATCCGCGAGGCCGTCGAGACCCCTGAGCTGCTGCTCGAGACCGCCGAAGCCGCCGGCCTCGAGATCTCCGCCTTCGGGTGCTACACCACCCACCAGGACCTCGAGACCGTTGACGCGCTGCTCGGCGCCGCCGCCCGCATCGGCGTCCCCCGAATGCGCGTGAACACAGTGCCCCTCGCCCAGCTCGAGGATCACGCCTACCCCGAGCTCCTCGACCGCTCTCGGCGGGAGATCGGCGAGGTCGCCCGACGTGCTGCCCACCACGGCGTCCAGGCCCTCGTCGAGCTCCACCCCGGGACTCTTGTCGCATCGGCCTCGGCCGCGATGCGGCTGCTGGAGGACATCGACCCACGCCATGTGGGCGTCATCCACGACCTCGGGAACGTCATCACGGAGGGCTTCGAGACCCTCCGAGCCTCCGTCGACATGCTCGGCGAGCACCTCGCCCACGTCCACGTGAAGAACAGCCGCCCCACGCACGGCCCCGACGGTTGGCGGTGGGAGTTCTGCCCGATCGACCAGGGCTTCGGGGACCTCACCGACTACCTCGCCCAGATGCGGCGTGTCGGCTACGACGGCTGGGTGACCCTCGAGGACTTCGCCGACACCCCGGGACCGGACGAGAAGCTCACGCGAAACGCCCGGATCGTCCGCCGGATCTGGGACGACGTCGACCCGGCCTCCGAGTCGGCATCGAGTGGGAGCAGCTCATGACCCTGCGCGTCCTCGTCGCCGGAGCCGGCGTGATCGGCACCCACCACGTCGGGATCCTCGCAGGCGGCGCCGTTCCGGGTGTCGAGCTGGTCGGCGTCATCGACCACACGGCAGGCGCCGCGAAAGACCTCGCAGCCCCGCACGACCTCCCCGCATTCACCAACCTGGAGCAGGCCGTCCGGGAGACGAGCGCGGACACCGTCGTCGTGTGCACCCCCACCGGCACCCACATGGAGGTCGCGCTGGACGCCATGCGCGCGGGATGCCACGTCCTCATCGAGAAACCCGCCGACATCTCGGTCGAGCGCACCGACATCCTCATCGAGGAGGAGAAGCGCCGCGGGGTGGTCGTCGGCGTCGTCAGCCAGCACCGCTTCGATCCCGCCTCCGAACAGGTTCAGCGCCTCCTCGACGCCGGTGAATTCGGCACCCTCACCTCCGGCATCGCGTCCACCAACTGGTGGCGCGGCCAGGACTACTACGACAGCGGCCACTGGCGCGGCACCTGGCACCTCGATGGCGGTGGAGCGCTGACGAACCAGGGCATCCATGCCGTCGACCTGCTGCTGTCCTTCTTCGGCGACCCAGTGAGCGTCACTGCCCGCACCGCGCTCCTCGCGCACGAGCGCATCGACGTCGAGGATGTCGCAGTCGCGACCCTGGAGTTCGCCAGCGGTGCACTCGGGCTGCTGCACGCGACAACCGCCGCCTACCCGGGCCTGACCGTCCGGATCGCCCTCATGGGTTCCGAAGGGTCCGCGGTGATCGAGGACGACCGGCTCAGCTACCTCCACACCCGCCGTGCCGCCCAGGCGGAGGACCCCTCCTCCCCGGCTGCGAACCAGGCACTGCTGGGCTCGGCGAGTAACGGCGACAGCGCTGATCAGCAGCGGACGGCGGGATCGGATCCGTCGGCGCTCTCCGAAGCGCACTCCCTGCAGTGGGGGGACTTCGCGGCCGCGATCACGGAAGGGCGCCGGCCGCGGGTGACTCTGCAGGAGAACCGGAGGAGCCTCGCGACCATCGGCGCGGTCTATGCCTCCGCGGCCGATGGCGGGCGACCGGTGCAGCTGCCGTCCTGACCCGATCAGCCCTTGATAGCGCCGAAGATGACGCCCTTGGTGAAGTGCCGCTGGATGAAGGGATAGACCATCAGGATCGGCACCAGCGCCATCACCACGATCGCCATCTGCACCGCGAGGCTCGCCGGGGGCGCCGCGCCCTCGATGCCTGCCGGACGCATCTCCGAGCCGGGCAATCGCACCCCCTCCAAGACGTAGGAGCGCAGCACCATCTGCAGCGGCCACCTGCTGCTGTCAGGCAGGTACAGCATCGCGTTGAAGAAGTTGTTCCAATAGCCGACCCCGTAGAACAGGGCCACCACGGCGATCACCGCCGTCGACATCGGCAGCACGATCCGCTGGAGGATCCGGAACTCACTCGCCCCATCGATGCGGGCCGCTTCGATGATGCTCTTGTCGATGTTCATGAAGAACGCCCGGATGATGATCACGTTGAACGCCGAGACCGCCCCGGGCAGGATCAGCGCCCAGTAGGAGTTGATCAGCCCCAAGGAGGACACCACCAGGTAGGTGGGGATCAGGCCGGCCGTGAAGAACATGGTGATGATGAACAGCATCAGCAGCGGCCTGTGCAGCACCGAGTCCGTGCGGGACAGACCGTAGGCGGCGAGCACGGACACCACGGTGGAGACGAACGTCCCGGTGAGAGTGACACCGATGCTGACGAGGACCGCCCGCGTGACCACCCCACCGCTGAGAATCGCCGAATACGCGGAGAACGTGATCTCACCCGGGATCAGCACCATGCCTCCCGCAGCGTTGATCGTCGACTCGGTGGAGATCGACGTGAGCACCACCGTGTACAGGGGGATCAGAACGATCGCGCAGATGATCACCAGCGTCGCCGCCTTCGTGATCTGGGTGGCGATCGATGGCGGCTCCTCCCACGCAGGCCGCCGCGAGCCGCGGCGCGCGAGGCGTGACCGCTTCTCCGGCAGCTCGGGCATCTCCTTCATGCCGCCGGGGACCTGACGATCGGGACCCGTCTCGGTGGTACTCATCGTGCCTCCCGTCGATAGATGCCGGCTTCCCCGAACGCGTGGGCGAGCTTGTTGGCGCCGAGCACGAGGATCAGCGCGACGATGCCCTTGATGAGGCCCGCAGCCGCGGCGTAGGACCAGTCACCGCCGAGCACACCCTGGTAGTACACGTAGGTGTCGAGGACTTCTGCCGCGCCCGCGCCGACCGCGCCCCGCTGCAGGATCAACTGCTCGAAGCCCACCGTGAGGGAATCCCCCAGCCGCAGGATCAGCAGCAGGATGATCGTCGGGCGGATCGCCGGCAGGGTGATGTGCCACATGCGCCGCCACTTGCCGGCACCGTCCACGGCCGCCGCCTCGTAATGGGTGGGGTCGACGGTGCTGAGCGCCGCGAGAAAGATGATCATGCCCCAGCCGGCGTCCTTCCACACCACTTGCGAGGTGACCAGCAGCAAGAAGGTGTCCGGGTTCGTCATGATGTCCAGCGGCTGGAAACCGGCCTGACGCAGCAACCGGTTGATGAGACCCGCGCCACCGAGGACCTGCTGGAAGATCGTCACCACCAGCACCCAGGAGAAGAAGTGCGGCAGATAGACGACCGACTGGATGGTGGTGCGCACCGCCGGGGACAGGATCGAGTTCATGAGCAGTGCGAGCGCGATCGGCACCGGGAAGAAGAAGATCAGCTGGAACGCGGAGATCGTCAAGGTGTTCACGACCGCGTTCCAGAACGACGGTGTCTGGAACACCCGCATGAAGTTGTCCCAGGCGACGAACGGGCTGCCGCTGATCCCGAGGTAGGGGGAATACGCCTGCCAGGCGATGATGTTCCCACCCATCGGGATGTACACGAAGAGAATCAGCAGGATGACCGCGGGCGCGACCATCACCAGCATCGGCCAGTCCCGGGCCAGCCGCTTCCCCAACGGAATCTTCTTCTCCCGGGTCCGGGATGACCGGGCCGCGCGCCCGCGGGCCGTCGATCCGCGGCCGTCCTCCCCGGAGGCCTGAGGTGTAGGAGTGGAGGACATCGACCCTCCTCCTGTCAGGAGGACTGCTCGATCTCGTCGAGGATGCCCTGGTAGTGCTCCCGCATCTCGTCCCCGCCGCTGTTGCGCCAGTTCGTGACCGCGGCGTCGAAGTCGTCCATGCTCTGGCGGCCGCGGACGATGTCGGACTCCAGGTCCCACATCGGCTGGTCGAGGGTCGCCCACTGCACCGGGCGCTGGACCTGGTAGCCGTAGAACGGGCCCTCCACCATGTACGCCGTCTCGCCCTGCATCCACTCGCAGTACTCGCGCACGAAGTCAGGGTTCTCGAAGTCGTACTTCGCGACCGGGGGCGTGACAAGAGTGGACAGCACACCCGGGTGCTGCTCGCCGAGCTTCTCGGTGGGAACCGGCGCACCGTCGTCGTCGCGTTCGAAGTGGACGCCCTCGACACCGAAGTTCAGCAGTTCCCACTCCTTGCTGCCGAACGGAGCGGCCATGTAGTTGGCGAGACCGAGGAGCTCCTCGATGCGGGCGGTGTCATCGGACTGCTTGAGGAAGCTGAAGAAGTTCGCGGCGCTCCCGGTGTAGCGGAGGGGGTCACCCCCCTCAGCGGACAGGGCGGACATCGCCAGCATGCGGAAGTCGGGGTTGGCCTCTCGCAGACGGGTGGCTGTCTCGCCCCAGGCCCCGACGCCGTCGTAGGTAATGACGACATGCCCGGACTCGAAGCGCTGCTTGGCGTCACCGGAGTCGGCGGCGACGTCCGGGTGGACATAGCCCTTCTCGAACAGCTCGATCTGGAACTCGAGGGCGTCGCGGTACTCCTGCGTCTCCCAGCGGTACTCGAGGTTCCCATCCCGCACACGCCAGTCCGGCGGTGCACCGAACAGCAGGTTCGGCGCACCGGTGGCCATGTCGTTGGTGGCCCACTGGTTGCGACCCGGATCGGTCAGCTCCTCGCAGACCGCGAGGAACTCCTCGGCCGTGTGCGGCTGGTCCAGACCCTGCTCCTCGAAGATGTCCGCCCGGTAGAAGATCGCGTCGGTGACGATCTCACCGGGGACGGGGATCCCGTACAGCCTCCCGTCGAACATCCCGAACCGCCACGCCTCGGTGGGCAGCGCGGCGAGATTGGGCCACTTCTCGATCGCGTCACCCTGGAGGAAGTCGGTGAGATCCTGGAAGAGCGACTCCACTGCCTGATCGAAGCGGGGCGGGGGGTTCCAGCCGAAGACGGAGACCCAGTCCGCGACGTCGTCCGGGGCGGCGAACACCGCCGACTGCCGGTCGATGTAGTCGTTGCCCGTGGTCATCTGGTACTCAAGACGCGAACCCATCGCCTCGTCGACCGCGTCGGTGTACTCATTGCGCAGATTGGAGGACACAGCGCTCCACGTCGGGACCATCGCCGTGAACGTCTGCCCGGTACCCGGCGGTTCCGGCACGGTCTCGGGCCGGTCCTCGGGGTAGGTCAGGTACCCCGGGGTCGAGCCGTTCTCCCCGGGGATGTCAGGCTCCACGGCGTCTCTCGGCACATGGGTCGGAAGATTGTCGGAGTCGGTCACGGCGGCCGGATCGGACCCTCCGGCGCCCTCTGTGCGGCAGCCGACGGCAAGCGAGGTCATCGCCAGGGCACCGGTCGCCCCGAGAAGGCCGCGTCGACCGAGACGGGGAAGCCGTGGGGTGGGGTCGATGGGCATGGTCACTCCTTTGTGAGAGGGCGGGAATCCGATCGCAGCGTCGCGAGGTCCAGGGATTCCTCGGGCTGACAGCGTCTGCCGTTACCGACATTCACGTTTAACGTTAGAGCCCGCGGTGTTTGTGAGTGTACACGGGGTGCTCGGACCAGGAAAGAGTGGTGTCGCCGCTTGCCAATCGCGGCGCGATATGTCCATAATTCCAGGTCTCTGCGGACCGCCTCGCCGCGCATTCTGCGGCCTTTCACCCGCGGGGGACAGGGAGGCGATGGCGATGGTGGGACTGCGCGACGTCGCGGCGCGCGCCGGCGTCAGCCTGATGACCGTGTCCAACGTCGTCAATGAACGCCGGGGCCGGGTGTCCCAGGAAACCTACGAGAGCGTGCAGCGGGCGATCCGCGAACTCGACTACGTACCGAACGCACAGGCACGGTCCCTGTCCGCCGGCCGCACCGGACTCATCGGGATGGTGATGCGGCGGCCCCCGGAAACCGATGCGAACCTCCGCAACCCCCACGACGCCCTCCTGATCGGAACGATCGAGCAGGAGATCAGCAGCGCGGGCCTCAGCTTCGTCTTCTCCGCTCACGACGACGTGGTCTCCGCGGCTCGGGAGATGTCCATGTGGCGGATCGACGGGATGCTCGTCTACGGATCGGTCGCCGACGAGGTCGACACCCTCACCCGGCGCGCCGGGAAGCCGATCGTCTTCATCGACAACTACTCCCCGGAGGAATCCGTGGAGATCGTCGGGGTGGACGACCACGCGGGTGGGGTACTGCTGGGGCGGCACCTCGCGGACCAGGGACATGCCTCTGTCCTGTTCGCGGGGCCGCAGCACCAAGGCGGGGGAGTGGTCGACCGTCGACTGTCCGGACTGCAGGACGGTCTTGCCGAGGCAGGTGGCCAGGGAGCCACCGTGTCCGTGATCGACGTGGGCTCCGGCACCGCCGCGGCCGGCGAGGTGGTTGCACGGGTGCGCGCAGCCGACGGGGCGTTCACCGCAGTGGTCGCCCATGGGGACCTCCTGGGCGTGCCACTCGTGCCGGCGCTCGTCGACGCAGGGTTCTCCGTGCCGGGCGACGTGGCCGTCGCGAGCTTCGACGACGGTGAGGCGTGCACGTGGGTGCGGCCGCAGCTGACCAGTGTTCGCCAGGACGTGGAGCAGAAAGGCCGTGTGGCGGTGCGCCGGCTGCGCGAGCTCATCGAAAGCCCCGCGGCCGGGGCCCTGCGCGGCCCTGAACGCCTCAGCGTCACCCTGCAGGTGCGGGCAAGCACCGTACGCACCGCCTGACGACGGGGAAGATCCCCGGGTCAGCACGCCCTGCTGGGACCCAGCCCTCCCGCGGGCTACCGCTGACGGGTGGGACGTCCGGGCGATCCCCGCTCGGTCGCCGCGAGCACCACCCCGGCCAGCACGATCCCGAGGCCGAGGAATCCCATCGGCCCGAGCCGCTCGCCGACCGCGACGATCGCGAGCACCGTCGCGGTGAAGGGCTCCAGCAGGGTGATCGTCGTGGCGCGCGACCCGGGGACCGTGCGCAGGCCACGCCCGAAGGCGAGGTAGGCGAGCATCATCGGGCCGAGCGCCAGGTAGAGCAGCGGCACCAGCGGAGGCAGCGGCCCGAGGGTCCCGGTGACCAGCGTTCCGAGCGGCGAGTCCGGGGCGTAGGTGGTGACGGTCAGTGCCGGTCCGATGGTGAGCGCCAGAACGGGAAGCAGCACCACGCCGGCGAGACCGAACTGGGCGGCCATCACCCCCCGCGAGGAGTGTCCCTCTCGCATGAGCCGCCCCGCGGTCACCGTGTACCCGGCGTAGCTGAGACCCGCGAGCAGCGCGAGCGTGATGCCAAGGATCAGCGAGCCCGTGTCCCTCGCGACAGACCCTGCATCCTCCCCTTCGGAGCCGTGGCCGAACAGCGCCAGGAGCGTCACCCCGAGGATCGCCAGCGCTGCGGAGATCCCCCAGCGGGGGGTGAACGAGGGACGGGTCGCCGCAGGCTCCACGACGCGCTCCAACAGGGCTGCGAACAGCGGCGCCGTTCCCAGCGCCACCACGTTCCCGACCGCCACGCCTGCCTCGGACATGGCCGCGTAGAACGCGAGCGGGTAGACCGCGGTGGCGAGCGCCCCCGGCAGCAGGATCCGTCGCGCGGTGCGATCCCGCAGCACGGAGACCGTCGGCCCCCAGGCGGTGAGCACCAACCCGATCCCACCGATCAGCATGGTGGAGGCGCCGATCGCTACGGGCCCGACACCGGGGGGCAGCAAAGTCGCCGCGGTGCCGGTGGTACCCCACAACAGCGCCGCGATGAGGATGCCGATCACCGCTTGAGCCTAGTCTCGAGAGGGCGCGCGGCGAGAAGGGCCCCAGGAGCGCCTCAGGACCCGCCGACCATATGGGAGCTCATTGGCACTCCCTCCCGCACGTCCCAGGCACCCTCCCGGGCCGCTGAGAGCCATTCCCCAGAGGTGACGCACCGCGCTGCGGGCTCCGCCGAGGTGAATCGCGGCCTGGGATCCGGTAGAATCGCGCTGGTTCGGCCGCCGGGCCCGCGCCGGAAGAGCACAGCGCCCGCGGTCGATTTGCATGTCTGCTGCGTGCGCGTCCGCGCGCCCGCGAGGACCGACCCCGAGGAGCGGACCCCTTCGTGACCGATCACCCCACGCCCGACACCCAGCAGGACCCGACGGACCTCCCCGGTGCCGTCGCCACCGCCTCCCATCACACGGGCGATCTTCCCGAAGATCCCCACGAGGCAATCCTCCAGCAGCATTACGAGGCCTCGGACATCACCGTCCTCGAAGGCCTGGAGGCGGTCCGCAAACGTCCGGGCATGTACATCGGATCCACCGGCGAGCGGGGCCTGCACCACCTGGTCTACGAGATCGTCGACAACTCCGTCGACGAGGCGCTCGCCGGGCACGGCGACTCCATCGAGGTGACGATCCTGGGTGACGGGGGAATCCGCGTCGTCGACCACGCCCGCGGGATCCCGGTGGACATGCATCCCACCGAGAACAAACCCGCCGTGGAGCTCGTCCTGACCGTCCTGCACGCCGGCGGCAAGTTCGGCGGCGGCGGGTACGCGGTCTCCGGGGGCCTGCACGGCGTTGGCTCCTCCGTCGTCAACGCCCTGTCCACCCGCATGGACGTGGAGATCCGTCGTCAGGGACACGTGTGGCGCCAGACCTACCACCGCGGCGTCCCCGCCGGGCCCCTCGAGCAGGGGGAGGAGACCACGGAGACCGGCACCACCATCAGCTTCTGGGCCGACCCGGAGATCTTCGAGAGCACCGACTACGACTTCGAGACGCTCCGCAAGCGCTTCCAGCAGATGGCCTTCCTGAACAAGGGCCTGCAGCTGACCCTGACCGACGAGCGCGTGGACCCCGATGAGCTCGTCGAGGACCTCGAGCACCCTGAGCAGGACCCCCGGCCCGCAGGCCCCAAGTCCGTCGTCTACCGCTATGAGCAGGGCCTGAAGGACTTCGTCCAGCACATCAACCGCTCCAAGCGAGCGGAGGTGGTCCACCCCGACATCATCGACATCGAGGCAGAAGACACCGATGTCATGATCTCCGTGGAGATCGCGATGCAGTGGACCAGCGCCTACTCCGAGTCGGTCCACACCTACGCCAACACCATCAACACCCACGAGGGCGGCACCCACGAGGAAGGCTTCCGCTCCGCGCTCACCGGGGTGGTGAACCGGTACGCCCGCACGCAGAACCTGATGAAGGAGAAGGACGCGAACCTCACCGGTGAGGACATCCGCGAGGGCCTGACCGCCGTCGTCTCGGTGAAGCTCGGGGAGCCGCAGTTCGAGGGCCAGACCAAGACCAAGCTGGGCAACACCATCGCCCGCACCTTCGTCTCCAAGGTGATGACCGAGCACCTCGCGGACTGGCTGGCGAGCCACCCGAACGAGTCGCGGGACATCGTGCGGAAGGCCCAGTCCGCGGCCGCCGCGCGGGAGGCTGCCCGCAAGGCCCGGGACGCCACCCGCCGGAAGTCGCCGCTGGAGACCGGGGGGATGCCCGGCAAGCTCAAGGACTGCCAGTCCCGCGATCCGCGCGAGTCGGAGATCTTCATCGTCGAGGGTGACTCCGCCGGTGGCTCTGCCGTCATGGGCCGGGACCCCCGGACCCAGGCGATCCTCGCGATCCGCGGAAAGATCCTGAACGTGGAGAAGGCGCGGTTGGACCGGGCCCTGGACAACCAGGAGATCCGCTCGCTGATCACCGCCTTCGGCACCGGCATCGGGGAGGACTTCGATGCCACGCGACTGCGCTACCACAAGATCATCCTGATGGCCGACGCCGATGTCGACGGCCAGCACATCTGCACCCTTTTGCTGACCCTGCTGTTCCGCTACATGCGGCCCCTGATCGAGGCCGGCCACGTGTTCATCGCGATGCCGCCGCTGTACCGCCTGAAGTGGTCCAACGCCGCCCATGAGTACGTGTACAGCGACGCCGAGCGTGACGAGCGGCTCGCAGCGGGCCGCGCCGAAGGCAAACGGATCCCGAAGGACAACGGCATCCAGCGCTACAAGGGCCTCGGCGAGATGGACTGGAAGGAACTGCAGACCACCACCATGGACCGCGAGGTGCGCACCCTGAAGCAGGTGACCGTGGACGAGGCCGCCGGCGCCGACGAGGTGTTCGCCGTGTTGATGGGCGACGACGTCGAGCTGCGTCGCCGCTTCATCCAGGAGAACGCCAAAGACGTCCGCTTCCTCGACATCTGAGTCCCCGGTCGCGCCCGGCCCGGACCCGCCGGGTCAAGTCGGCCCGGCGCCGCGACCCTCCCCGTCCCGTCCGACCCCGTCGGCCTGAAAGGCAGCACCCATGAGCGAGACCCCCGGCACCCCGGAGAGCTCCGACATCCCCGAGAGCACCGGCACCGCAGCGACCCCCTCGAACCCGGCGATCCCCGCGGGGACCCCCGGAGTCGACTACGACCCCACCACCACCGTCGTCGAGGCCACCGAACCCGGGGACAGCATCCTCGGGGTGGACCTGAACCAGGAGATGCAGCGCTCCTTCCTCGACTACGCCATGAGCGTGATCGTGGACCGCGCCCTGCCGGACGTGCGCGACGGCCTGAAGCCGGTGCACCGCCGGATCGTCTACGCCATGTACGAGGGCGGATACCGCCCGGACCGCTCCTTCTCGAAGTCCGCGAAAGTGGTCGGCGAGGTCATGGGCGGGTACCACCCCCACGGCGACTCCGCGATCTACGACGCCATGGTGCGCCTGGTCCAGCCGTGGAACATGCGCTACCCCCTGATCCTCGGCCAGGGCAACTTCGGCTCCGCCGGTGACGATGGCGCCGCGGCCTCCCGGTACACCGAGTGCAAGATGGCGCCGCTGGCGATGGAGCTGGTGCGGGACATCGACCAGGACACGGTCGACATGCGCCCCAACTACGACGGCACCCTCACCGAGCCCGAGGTCCTGCCCGCGCGCTTCCCGAACCTGCTGGTCAACGGGTCCGCCGGCATCGCCGTCGGTATGGCCACCAACATCCCCCCGCACAACCTGCGGGAGGTCACCGAAGCCGTGCAGTGGCTGCTGGCGAACCCGGAGGCCACCAAGGAGGAGCTGCTGGATGCGTCCCTGGCGCGCATCAAGGGCCCCGACTTCCCGAACGGTGCGACGATCCTGGGCCACCGCGGGATCGAGGAGGCCTACCGCACCGGCCGCGGTTCGATCACCCAGCGGGCCGTCGTCTCCACGGAGGAGCTCGACGGGCGGATGGCGCTGGTCGTCACGGAACTGCCGTACCAGGTGAACCCCGACAGCCTGGCGCGGAAGATCGCCGAGCAGGTCAAGCTCGGCAAGCTCCAGGGCATCGCAGACATCCGCGACGAGACCTCCGGCCGCACCGGTCAGCGCCTGGTGCTGGTGCTGAAGCGCGATGCCGTCGCGAAGGTCGTGCTGAACAACCTGTACAAGCACACCAGCCTGCAGGAGAACTTCTCCGCGAACATGCTGGCGCTGGTCGACGGGGTCCCGCGGACCCTCTCGATCGACGTGTTCGTCCGTGAGTGGACGAAGCACCAGATCGACGTGATCGTGCGTCGCACCCGCTACCGCCTGGCCGACGCCGAGCGGCGCATCCACGTCTACCGCGGGTACCTGCGGGCTCTCGATGACCTGGACCGCGTGATCGAGCTGATCCGCCGCTCCCCGAACGTGGACGAGGCCCGGTCGGGCCTGATGGAGCTGCTGGGCATCGACGAGATCCAGGCGCAGGCCATCCTGGACCTGCAGCTGCGGCGCCTCGCCGCCCTGGAGCGCCAGAAGATCATCGAGGAGCACGACAAGCTCGAGGCGATGATCCGCGAGTACGAGTCGATCCTGGCCTCGGAGCAGAAGCAGCGGGAGATCGTCTCGGAGGAGCTCGCGGAGATCGCGGAGAAGCACGGCGACGACCGCCGCACCGAGATCGTGCCCTTCGACGGCGACATGTCCATGGAGGACCTCATCCCCGAGGAGGACGTGGTCGTCACCATCACCCGTGGCGGCTACGCCAAGCGCACCCGCACCGACCAGTACCGGGCGCAGAAGCGCGGCGGCAAGGGCGTGCGTGGAGCCAGCTTGCGCACCGACGATGTCGTCGAGCACTTCTTCACCACCACCACCCACCAGTGGCTGCTGTTCTTCACCAACTTCGGGCGGGTCTACCGTGCGAAGGCCTACGAGCTGCCGGAGGCCCCCCGCGACGCCCGCGGACAGCACGTCGCGAACCTGCTCGCCTTCCAGCCGGAGGAACGGATCGCCTCGGTGCTCGCGATCTCCGGCTACGAGGACGCCCGCTACCTGGTGCTCGCCACCCGGCGCGGCCTGGTGAAGAAGACGGAGCTGACCGCCTTCGACTCCAACCGCACCGGCGGCATCATCGCGGTGAACCTCCGCGAGATCCTGGGGGAGGACGGCGAGGCCATCGGCCACGATGAGCTGGTCGCGGCGCGGGTCGCCGACAGCGACGACGAACTGCTGCTCGTCTCCCGCAACGGCCAGAGCGTCCGCTTCCCCGCCTCCGACGAGGTGCTGCGCCCGATGGGCCGCGCCACCAGCGGCGTCACCGGAATGAAGTTCCGCCACGACGACGAGCTGCTGGCGATGGACGTGGTCCGTCCCGGCACCTACGTGGTGACGGTGACCGACGAGGGCTACGCGAAGCGCTCGCCGATCGAGCAGTACCGCCTGCAGGGCCGTGGAGGCCTCGGCATCAAGGTCGCGAAGCTCCCGGATGACCGTGGTCACCTGGTCGGTGCGGCGGTGGTGGAGGCCTCCGATGAACTGCTGGTGGTGATGGAGCGTGGCAAGGTGGTGCGCTCGCGCATCGCCGAGGTGCCCGCGAAGGGCCGCGACACCATGGGTGTCGTCTTCGCGAAGCCCGATAAGAAGGACCGCATCCTCTTGGTGACGACCTCCGCGGAATCCGAGGAGGACATCGACGAGGCCGGGGGGACCGGCACCGACGCCACAGGGGCGGAGGACACCGCCCCTGCCGCGACCGGCGACGATGATGCTCTAGGCTCGGAATCCGACAGCGCGCCCACGGGCGACGAACCCACCGAGGAGTGACCTGTGGCTAGTGACAACGGTTCCCGTCCCGCGGGGTCGACGAACGACACCGCGTCGGACGTCACCGGCCCTGAGGAGGACACCTCGCGCCTGGACACCGTCGATGCGGGTGCTCGCGACACCCGCGGCGGCGACGTCGACGAGGCCCCCGCTGGGGCCGGAACCCGCAAGACGGGACGCATCGGCACCTTCACCGCGGAGGGGGAGACCGAGGAGCACGGTGCCGCTCGCGGAGCGCGCGGCACCAGCCGCACCGAGCGCCCCGACCGGGAGGCCGATGCCCGACCAGCCCGCACCGGCCCTCGACGGATCCGCCTCACCCTGGCACGCCTGGACCCGTTCTCGGTGATGAAGCTGTCGTTCCTCCTGGCCATCGGCATCGGCATCGCGACCGTGGTCGCTGTCGCCCTGCTGTGGAACATCGTGGACGCAATGGGCCTGTGGAGCATGATCGACTCGATGGGACGGGACCTGAACAACCAGGAGCCGCTGCCGTTCATGGAGTTCCTGAGCTTCACGAACTTCGTCAGCTACGGCACCGTGATCGCCGTGGTGAACGTCTTCCTGATCACCGCGCTCGGCACCTTGTTCGCGTTCCTGTACAACATCGTCGCAGCGCTGCTCGGCGGACTGAGGATGACCTTCACCGACGAGTGATCCCGCCGGGTATGTCCCGGTGACCGCGAAGACGCAGTAGGTGGCAATTTCTGGCAACCGGTGCGGTAACCCCCAGTGCGCAGGCACAGTGGAGGTACGCGGGCACCGGCGCGGCGACGCGAGGGTGCCTCGCACCCTGCCGCCGACCCCGGAAGCCGTGCACCGATGCGCCTGGCCCGCCGCCTGCAGTCCATCTCCGCCCGCGACCCCTGGATCCGCCTCGTCACCGACGGCGTCGAGATCCGGCTGCTCCTGCTCACCGATGACATCCTGCGAATCCGCGCGGGCTTCGACGGCACGTTCGATGAGGCCTCCTACGCCCTGACCCTCACCGCGTGGGACGACGCGATGGACGAGCACGTGGGGGACGCCCGCACCCGCGTCGACGCCAAGGAGCTGAGGATCGAGGACCCGGAGGCCGACCCCGTCGTCCTCACCTCCGAGCGGCTGCGCGTGGAAGTGGACCGCGACCCCTTCCGCCTGCGGGTGCTCGACGCCGATGGATCCGTGCTGCACAGCGACGTCATCGGCCGCGGCTACCGCGAGGACGCCAACGGGCGGCGAATCCACACCGCGCAGATCGATCCCACCGACCGCTTCTACGGATTCGGTGAGAAGACCGGCCCCATCGACAAGGCCAAGCAGCTGCTGACGATGCGGGCACAGGACTGCCTGGCCTACGACCCCGAGCGTTCGGACTCGCTGTACAAGCACATCCCCGTCTACATACGCCTCGGCGCGCAGGACCGCCGCGCGGTCGGGTACTTCTACCACAACACCTACGCGTGCGAGTTCGACATGGGACGCTCGCACTCCAACTACTGGCCCCACCACAGCACCTACCGCACAGACGGCGGGGACATCGACCTGTTCCTCATCGCCGGGCCCGCGATCCGCGACGTCATCCAGCGGTACACGGCGCTGACCGGGACCTCCGCGATGCTGCCCGCCCAGGCGCTCGGGTACCTCGGCTCCTCCATGTACTACCCGGAGCTGCCGGCCGACGTGGATGAGGCGATCCTCGGCTTCGTCCGTACCGCCGAGGAGGAGCAGATCCCACTGGACGGCTTTCAGCTCTCCTCCGGCTACACCCAGCAGGAGACCCCGGCCGGTCTGAAACGCTGCGTGATGACCTGGAACGACGAGCGGTTCAGCGACCCGCCCGGGTTCTTCGCGGCGATGAACGAGGCCGGGGCGCTGGTCTCCCCGAATGTGAAGCCGGGCGTGCTGGAGGTCCACCCCGAGCACGGGGACTTCGCCCATCAGGGACTGTTCGTCCGCGACGCCGACCAGGACGTCCCCGCCGATGGCCTGTGGTGGGGCGGGCCCGGGCACCTGGTGGACTTCACCAGCCCCGCGGCGCGGGAGCTGTGGGCGCGCCTGCTGCGTGAGCGGGTGCTGGAGATGGGCACCTGGTCGGTGTGGAACGACAACTGCGAGTACGACTCGATCCTGGACGACGACGCACGCTGCGCGGTGGAAGGTCGCGGCGGGACCCTCGCCGCGATGCGCTCGCAGATGGCGAACCTGATGTGCGAGCTGACCGTGCGTGCGATCGGCGAGACCCACCCCGACAAGCGGCCCTTCGTCGTCTGCCGCGCCGGATACGCCGGTATCCAGCGGCACGCCCAGACCTGGTCCGGAGACAATCGCACCAGCTGGGAGTCCCTGCGCTGGAACATCGCGACCATGCTGGGGATGAGCCTGTCGGGCGTCGCGAACCAGGGCAGTGACATCGGCGGGTTCGCCGGTCCCGCCCCCGACGAAGACCTGCTGGTCCGATGGGTCCAGCACGGCGCCCTGCAGCCCCGCTTCTCCATCCACTCGGTGAACTCCGACAACACCGTCACCGAACCGTGGATGTACTCCGGCTCCACGCACCTGGTGCGGGAGGCGATGCGCCTGCGGATGCGGCTCTTCCCGTACTACTACGCGCTGATGGAGCGGGCCCACCGCACCGGCCTGCCGATCGTGGAGCCCATGGTCTCGGCCTTCCAGCACGATCCGGCGATGGACCATGAGGGCGTCGACTTCATGGTCGGGGACGCCCTGCTGTCCGCCCCGATCGTCGAGCCCGGGGCCACGACGCGGCGGCTCCGGCTTCCCCGCGGCGAGGTGTTCTACGACCTGTGGAGCCGTGAGCGCCATGAGGGAGGCCAGGAGATCACGATCCCGGTGGACCGGGGGAGCATTCCCCTCTTCCTGCGGGAGGGCGGCATGGTGCCGATGGCGAGCGCCGCCGCGGGCCGCGCCGGCGACGCGAGCCTGGAGGAGCTGACCGTGCTGTGCGCCCCGCAGCGCGACGGGGAGATGGAGGTCTACGAGGACGACGGGCACAGCCGCGCCCACGAGAGCGGCGACTGGTGCCGCACCCGCTTCACGATGGAGGCCGGGGACCGGGTCCGCATCGGCGTCACCACCATCGGCGAGCGGACCAGCGAGGTGCAGCGCATCCGCCTGGACGTCGTCTCCCCGGGCCGCGGCCCCTACTGGGTCCGGATCGACGAGGACGAGATCCCCCACCACCTGCACCGGCCCAGGTTCGAGGACGCCCCGACCGGCTGGTACTACTCCCACACCAACGGCTCGGTGGAGGTCACCTACCCCCACCCGGGCCGCGACCACGAAGTCACCATCTCCTTCGAACCCTTCGACATGATCGGGATGTGAACGATGAGGACGCAGCACGGACCCTGGAGACCACCGGTGCCGACACGGGGGCGATCCCGGTCCGGCCGGGACCTGATCACCCCCAGCAGACGCTCGCTGCTGCGCGGCGGCCTCGCCGCCGGGATCGCCGGCAGCGGCGCTCTCGCGCTCGGTGCCTGCGGGGCGGAGCCGGAACGCAGCAGCGAGGGGGCATCGGCCGATGAGCCGTTCGAGCTGACCCTCGCGCACAACCTCGGAGGCACCCACCCCACCTCCCACGCCCTCGAGCAGTTCGCCGCGGACGTCGAGGAGAACAGTGACGGTCGACTCGCCATGACGGTGTACAGCGGCGGCGTGCTCGGCGGGGAGACCGAAGCCATCGAACAGGTCCAGCGCGGAATCCTGGACATGGTGCGCGTCGCCTCCCCGGGGCTCGCCCCCTACGCGCCCGGCTACCACACCTTCGGGCTGCCCTTCGTGTTCGAGGACGAGGACCACTTCTACGCCGCGATGGACTCCGAGGCGATGCAGAACTACTTCGCGTCCACCAGCGACGATGGGTTCATCGGACTCACCTACTACACCTCCGGCGCCCGCTCCTTCTACACCATCGACCGACCCGTACGAGAGCCCGCGGACCTGGCCGGGCAGAAGATCCGCATCCAGGACTTCCGCTCCCAGACCGAGCTGATGTACGCGCTCGGCGGATCACCCGTGGTGATGGGCTTCGGGGACGTGTACACGGCCCTGCAGACCGGCATGGTCGACGGGGCAGAAAGCAACGAGACCGCCCTCACCGACGTCTCCCACGGAGAGGTCGCGCACGTCTTCTCCTACACCGAGCACACGATGATCCCCGACCTGCTCATGATCAGCACCACCACCTGGGACGCCCTGACCGCCGAGGACCAGGAGGCGGTGCGGACCGCCGCCGTCACCTCCACCGAGGACCACAAGGAGCTGTGGGCCGAGACCGTGGAGGAATCCATCGCCGAAGCGCAGGAGATGGGCGTCGAGTTCATCGACGACGTCGACCGGGATGCGTTCCGCGATGCCACCGACACCATGATCGATGAGTACCGCACCGAGTACCCGGAGGTGGGAGATGTCCTCGACGTCATCGACGCCGCACGCTGAGAGCGCCGACCACCGCAGAGGTGACCGCGGACCCGTGATCGGACCGCTGGTCGGGCTGAAGCGGATGCTCGGCCGGATTCTGTTCTGGGCTGCCTCGGTGCTGCTGATCGCCATGACGTTCCTGGTGATGTACCAGGTGTTCACCCGGTACGTGCTGGATGAACCGGCCGCGTTCACCGAGGAGCTGGTGCGTTACACCCTGGTGTGGACCGGTTTCATCGGCGCGGCGTACGCCTTCCTCACCCGCGGGCACATGTCGCTCACGATCCTGCGCGACGCGATCCCCGGGACCGCCGGTGTGGTGGTGCGGGTCGCGATCCACGCCGTGGTGCTGCTGTTCGCAGTGATCGTCCTCGTGATCGGCGGCGCGAACCTGTCCTTCACCTCCTGGGGTGTGGAGTCCGCGCTGCTGCAGATCCCCCGCGGTCTCATCTACCTAGCGGCCCCGGTGGCCGGACTGTTCATCTGCGCCGCGCAGGTGATCGCGATCCTGGAGGAGATCACCGGGAGGCGGTCCACCGTGCCCGGGGAGGACCTCGCCGAGGAGAACGAGGAGGTGACCGCCTCGTGAGCACCCTGATGATCGGACTGCTGCTGCTGGGCTGCTTCCTGGTGCTGCTCGCGATCGGCGTGCCGATCGCCATCGGCATCGCCGTCTCCTCCCTGCTCACCCTGCTGGTGATCCTGCCGCCGGACCAGGCGCTGTTCGTGGTCATGCAGACCATGAATGTGGGACTGGAGAGCTTCACGCTGCTGGCGGTGCCGCTGTTCATCCTGGCCGGGAACATCATGAACAACGGCGGCATCGCGACGCGCCTCATCCGGCTCGCGCAGATGCTCACCGGCCGCGTTCCCGGCTCCCTCGCGCAGACGAACGTGCTGGGCAACATGCTGTTCGGCTCGCTGTCGGGCTCCGCGGTCGCCGCCGCCGCCGCGATCGGCGGGACCATGCAGCGCGAGCAACGGGAAGCGGGCTACGACCCCGCGTACTCCGCGGCCGTGAACATCGGCTCCGCCCCGTCGGGCCTGCTCATCCCTCCGACCACCGCGTTCATCGTGTACTCGATGATCGCCGGCGGGGTCAGCATCGGGGCGCTGTTCATGGCCGGCATCATCCCGGGGATCCTGATGGGCGTCACCGTCATGATCGTCGCGTTGATCTTCGCGATCCGCCACAAGCTCCCGAAGGCGACCCGCGACCAGGGAGTCTCAGCCTTACGGATCGTGCTGGACGCGGTGCCGAGCCTGCTGCTGGTGGTGATCGTGGTCGGCGGGATCGTCGGTGGAATCTTCACCGCCACCGAGGGCGCCGGCGTCGCGGTCGTGTACGCGCTGCTGCTGTCGCTGATCTACCGCAGCCTGTCCTTCCGCGACGTGCTGATCACGCTGCACCGCAGCATCGTCACCAGCGGCGTGATCCTGCTGCTGATCGCGGCGTCCTCGGCGATGTCCTGGGTGATGGCCTACACGGGGCTGCCGAGCGCCATCAGTGACGCGCTGCTGGGCATCTCGCAGTCGCCGACCATCATCCTGCTGCTGATGGTCGTCATGCTGGTCGCGGTCGGCACCTTCATGGACATCACCCCAGCGATCCTGATCTTCACCCCGATCCTGCTGCCGATCGCCGAGGACCTCGGCATGGACCCGGTGCACTTCGGCGCGGTCCTGATCTTCTCCATGTGCATCGGCACCATGACCCCGCCGGTGGGGTCGGTGCTGTTCGTCGGCGTGAGCGTGGGCGGGACCACCATCGAGAAGGTGTTCCCGAAGCTGGTGCCGATCGTGCTCGCTCTGATCGGCGTGCTGCTGCTGGCGGTCGGCGCCAAGGCGCAGCGCCGGGGCGCGGAGCACATCAT
>JAUNUA010000020.1 GCA_030538435.1 Brachybacterium sp. | reverse complement strand
GCCCCGTTCGTCTAGCGGCCCAGGACGCCGCCCTCTCACGGCGGTAGCACCGGTTCAAATCCGGTACGGGGTACGAGCAGAGCCGGCACCTTCGGGTGTCGGCTCTTCGCGTTCGTGGGCATCCCACCCGTCGCGGGAGCGGAGTATCGTCGGGTCATGGAGACCACATCCCCCACCCCGGGCCCCCGCGTTGTCGTCGGTGTCGCTGACACCGGGGAGTCCGACCGCGCAGTGCGCTGGGGCGCCGACCATGCGGCCCGCGCCGGAGGCAGCCTGCACCTGGTCCACGCCTTCGTCTGGCCGCTCATGGGAGTGGACGTCGATCCGGTCCCCGGTATCAGCGGCTCCGGTCTGCGGGTCGCGGCCGAGCGTCTGCTGGAGACCGCCGCAGACCGGGCCCGTGAGCTCGCGCCGGACCTCCCGGTGACCACCGAGGTGCGTGACGGCCGCGCCGTCGACGTGCTCCTCGAACTGTCCGCCGAGGCCGACATCATCTCCGTCGGCAATCGCGGCCTCGGCCGGGTGCTCGCCATGGTCCTCGGCTCCAGCAGCCTGGTCCTCGCTCGACGCTCCCGGTGCCCCGTGGTCGTCGTGCGCGGGGAGGAGCTGACCGATGGGCCGGTCGGGCTGATGTACGAGGGCTCCGATCACGGCGTGCGCGCCATGCACCGCGCGGGCGCCCTCGCGGACCTCTACGGCACCGCCGTGCACGTCGTCATCGGGATCCAGACGCCACCGCGGGAGTACCTCCGGATCCTGCGGACGGTGACCGCTGTCGTCCACCATGACCACCCGGGGGTCGCCGTGCGCCTCGCCGACATCCCCGCCGCGGCCGATGCCCGGCACCTCATCGAGGCCAGCACCGGATCGCGCATCGTGGTTGTCACCCCCCGGCGCCCCGACGCACCATCGGCGGCGAAGCAGACCGCCAGCGTGCTGCAGCTCGCGGACACCCCCGTGTGGATCGAGCGTTCGGGCGAGGACCCTGAGGTGGCCTGACCTGCGCCTCAGACTCCCGCGCGGCGGAGAACCTCGGTCAGGTGATTCGCGGAGCTGATGACCGCCGCGGCGTGGAGACGGCCGGGCTGGCGCGTGATCCGCTCGATCGGGCCGGAGATGCTGAGCGCCGCCACCACTTTCCCGTTCGGCCCCCGCACCGGCGCGGACACCGAGCCGACGCCGCTCTCCCGCTCGCCGACGCTCTGGGCCCACCCGCGCCGGCGCACCGCGGAGAGCATCGTCGCGGTGAAGCGCGCCCCGTGCAGACCCCGGTGCAGCCGGTCCGGTTCCTCCCAGGCGAGCAGGATCTGCGCAGCGCTGCCCGCCTTCATCGTGAGGGTGGAGCCGAGCGGCACCGAGTCCCGCAGGCCGATGGGCCGCTCGGCGACCGCGACGCAGATGCGATGCTCCCCCTGGCGCCGGTACAGCTGGGCGGACTCCCCGGTGTGATCGCGCAGAGCAGCCAGTACGGGACCGGCGGCGGCGAGCAGCCGGTCTTCGCCCGCGGCGGCGGCGAGCTCCCCGAGGCGCGGCCCGAGAATGAAGCGCCCCTGCATGTCGCGCGCCACCAGGCGGTGGTGCTCCAGGGCGACCGCGAGGCGGTGGGCGGTGGGCCGGGCGAGTCCGGTGGACTGCACGAGCTGTGCCAGCGTGGCGGGCCCGGACTCCAGTGCTCCGAGGACCACGGCGGCCTTGTCGAGAACTCCGACGCCGCTGCCGGCGTCCTCCGCGGGGGTGGTGACCATGCGAGAATCTTGCCGTCTTATGCAGTGAGACGCAAGTGCACCGAAGTGTGGACACCTCCACGATGGTGAGGACGACGACGAGGCGCCGGGCGGTGGAGACCCCACCCCCGCGCCCACCCAGGAGGAAGAGGACGGCCATGGCGGGAACACTCGCAGAGAAGGTCTGGAACGACCACGTCGTGCGACGCGGCGAGGGGAACGAGCCCGACCTGCTCTACATCGATCTGCAGCTCCTCCACGAGGTGACCAGTCCCCAGGCGTTCGACGGCCTGCGCCAGGAGGGCCGTGCCCTGCGACGGGTCGACCAGACCATCGCCACCGAGGACCACAACACCCCCACGGTGGACATCGACAAGCCGATCGCGGACCTCACCAGCCGCACCCAGATCGACACGCTGCGCCGCAACGCCGAGGAGTTCGGGGTGCGCATCCACTCCCTGGGCGACGTGGACCAGGGGATCGTGCACGTCGTCGGCCCCCAGCTCGGCCTCACCATGCCCGGTATCACCGTCGTGTGCGGCGACTCCCACACCTCCACGCACGGGGCCTTCGGTGCGCTCGCCTTCGGCATCGGGACCTCCGAGGTGGAGCACGTGATGGCCACCCAGACCCTGCCGCTGCGCCCCTTCAAGACCATGGCGATCACCGTGGAGGGATCGCTGAAGCCCGGCGTCACCGCGAAGGACATCATCCTCGCGGTGATCGCCAAGATCGGCACCGGCGGCGGTGCCGGCCACGTGCTGGAGTACCGCGGCGAGGCGATCCGGGAGCTCTCCATGGAGGGCCGCATGACGATCTGCAACATGTCCATCGAGGCCGGCGCCCGCGCCGGCATGATCGCCCCCGACGAGACCACCTTCGAGTACGTGCAGGGCCGCCCCCACGCCCCCGTCGGCGAGGACTGGGACCAGGCCGTCGAGTACTGGAAGAGCCTGCGCAGCGACGACGACGCCGTGTTCGACGCCGAGGTCACGATCGACGCCAATCAGCTCGAGCCCTTCGTCACCTGGGGCACGAACCCCGGCCAGGGCCTGCCCCTCAGCGGCTCCGTGCCCGCGCCCGAGGACTTCGTCGACGAGACCGACCGCGCCGCGACCCACAGCGCGCTCGCCTACATGGACCTCGTGCCCGGCACCGCCCTGAAGGACATCCGCGTGGACACCGTGTTCATGGGCTCGTGCACCAACGGGCGCATCGAGGACTTGAGGGCCTTCGTCGATGTCATCCGCGGACGCCAGAAGGACCCCGAGGTGCGCGTGATGGTGGTCCCCGGCTCCGCGCGGGTGCGCGTGCAGGCCGAACAGGAGGGCCTGCACGAGGAGATCCTCGCCTTCGGCGCCGAATGGCGCCAGGCCGGCTGCTCGATGTGCCTGGGCATGAACCCGGACCAGCTCGCCCCGGGGGAAAGGGCCGCCTCCACCTCCAACCGCAACTTCGAAGGCCGCCAGGGCAAGGGCGGACGCACCCACCTCGTCTCCCCGATCGTCGCCGCCGCGACCGCGGTCCGCGGCACCCTGTCCTCCCCGCTCGACCTCGAGCCCGCCTCCTGAGCCCCGAGGAGACCCTCATGGAACCCTTCACCACCCACACCGGCGTCGGCGTGCCGCTGCGCCGCAGCAACGTCGACACCGACCAGATCATCCCCGCCGTCTACCTCAAGCGGGTCACCAAGACCGGTTTCGACGACGGCCTGTTCTCCGCCTGGCGCAGCGACCCCGATTTCGTGCTGAACCAGGACGCCTACCGCCGGGGCTCCGTGCTCGTCGCCGGGTCCGACTTCGGCACCGGCTCCTCCCGTGAGCACGCCGTCTGGGCGCTGCGCGACTACGGTTTCGCCGCGGTCCTCTCCAGTCGCTTCGCCGACATCTTCCGCGGCAATGCCGGCAAGCAGGGCCTCGTCGCCGCGCAACTCGACCAGAGCGACATCGAGCAGATCTGGAAGCTGCTGGAGGAGAACCCCGGCACGGAGATCACCGTGGACCTGGAGAACCGGCAGGTGCGGGTCGACGAGGCGGTCTTCCGCTTCGAGATCGACGACTACACGCGCTGGCGCCTGATGGAGGGCCTGGACGACATCGGTCTAACCCTGCGCCACGAGGCGGACATCGACGCTTTCGAGGCCACCCGCCCCGCGTGGATGCCGAAGACCCTGCCCGCCCGCACCGCCGATAGCGCCTGAGGGCGGGCACCGGGGGACTCCGGTATGGTAGACCGGTCGCGGCGGCACCCCGCCCGCCAGCGGACCCGGACCGTGAAGGACACCATGACCTCGACTTTCCATGTGCGTGGAGGGCGCCCGCTGGACGGTGAGATCACCGTCCGCGGCGCCAAGAATCTCGTCTCCAAGGCGATGGTCGCCGCGCTGCTGGGCGAGACACCCAGCGTCCTGCACTCCGTCCCGGACATCCGGGACGTGCAGATCGTCAGCGAACTGCTGAAGGTTCACGGCGTGAAGGTGGCGCGTGACATCGCCGGTGGCGAGCTGCACATGGACCCCTCGAACGTGGAGCGGGCGCATGTCGTGGACATCGACGCCCACGCCGGCAGCTCCCGGATCCCGATCCTGTTCTGCGGGCCCCTGCTGCACCGACTCGGCGAGGCGATCATCCCCGACCTCGGCGGCTGCCGCATCGGGGACCGCCCGATCAACTACCACCTGGACGTGCTGCGCAAGTTCGGTGCCCTGGTCGACAAGCGCGACATGGGCATCTACATCACGGCGCCCCAGGGCCTGAAGGGCACCAAGATCCACCTGGAGTACCCCAGCGTCGGCGCCACCGAGCAGGTGCTCCTGACCGCCGTCCGCGCGGAGGGCGTCACCGAGCTCACCAACGCCGCGGTGGAACCGGAGATCGAGGACCTCATCGCGGTGCTGCAGAAGATGGGCGCGATCATCTCCCTGCAGACCGACCGCACCATCACCGTCGAGGGTGTCGACCGCCTGCACGGCTACGACCACCGCGCCCTGCCCGACCGCATCGAGGCGGCCAGCTGGGCATGCGCGGCGCTGGTCACCAAGGGATCGGTGATGGTCCGCGGCGCCGAGCAGAAGTCCATGACGACGTTCCTGAACACGTACCGCAAAGTCGGCGGGCACATGGACATCACCGAGGACGGCATCCGCTTCTCCCATCCCGGCGATGGGGAGAAGCTGCGCTCCATCGCGGTGGAGACGGACGTCCACCCGGGATTCATGACCGACTGGCAGCAGCCGCTGATCGTCGCCCTCACCCAGGCCGACGGCATCTCCATCGTCCACGAGACGGTGTACGAGAACCGCCTGGGCTTCACCGACGCGCTGAACGACATGGGCTCGCAGATCCAGGTGTATCGCGAATGCCTGGGCGGCTCCTCCTGCCGATTCGGGCGCCGCAACTTCAACCACTCCGCCGTGATCTCGGGCCCGAAGACGCTGCGCGGTGCGGAGATCACCGTGCCCGATCTGCGCGGCGGGTTCTCCTACCTGATCGCCGCGCTCGGCGCCGAGGGAGTCTCCACCATCCACGGCATCGACCTCATCGACCGCGGGTACGAGAGCTTCCGCGAGAAGCTCGATGCGCTCGGCGCGGAGTACTGGGAGGACTGAGACACAGGACATGAGCGAGAACGACGCCCTGGACGGCGGCACCATGCAGCCGACCCCCGCGAACTCCCTGGCTCTGCGGGACATCCCCGTGCCCGACTACTGCGATGTCGTGATCGTGCCCACCCGCGGTGTTCAGGAGACGGACCCGCGCGTGTGGGCCGAGGCGATCTTCTCCCACGAGAACACCCCGCTCAGCCAGCGCGGACTGCGCGCTCTGCGCGATGAGGCGGTGCGCCTGTTCGACATGGTCCCGCCCCCGCAGAAGGAGTACGTGACCGATGAGGTGCGCGGATCCGAGGCTCTGATCGTCGACGACGACGAGAACCTGCGCGTCCGGATCGGGGTGGCGCTCCTTCCCGGGGGTCACCTGCTGCAGGTCACCACGGCCGTGCAGTACCTGTCCTTCCGCGGCCGCCTCGCCTTCGGGCCCCGGCGCCTGCTGCACGCCGCCGCGGTGAACACCCTCGCCCGTCGCGCCCCGACCACCGTGCGCCGCCGCGCCATGCCCGCGAGCGGCAAGCCCTTGCGGGCGGTGACCGGGCAGGCCGCCGAGAGGGCTCTCGGTCGCCGCGGCCGACGCCGGATCGAGGCGCGCCCGACCGGTGCCCCCCGCGCGGACTGACGGCGATGAGCGAGCGCCCCGCGCGGCCGACCGGGGACGTGCGCCTCGCGGTGCTCGGCGCCGGCAGCTGGGGCACCACCTTCTCGCTGCTGCTCGCCCGCGCGGGACGCCGGGCCACCCTGTGGGCTCGCCGCGAGGACGTCGCGGCGGAGATCCGCACCCGCCGCACCAACAGCCGCTACCTCGGGGAGCGGACGCTCCCGCCTGCGATCACCGCGACCAGCGACATCGCCGAGGCACTCGAGGACGCCGATGGCATCGTCCTCGCGGTCCCCGCCCAGTCCCTGCGCCAGAACCTCGACACCTGGCGGGAGCAGATCGGTGCATTGCCGGACGTACCGGTGCTCTCCCTGATGAAGGGCATCGAGCGCGGCACCGATGAGCGCATGAGCACCGTGATCGCGGCGGCGGGCGGTGTGGATCCTGCCCGGATCGCGGTCCTGTCCGGTCCGAACCTCGCCGGTGAGATCGCGGCGGACCAGCCCTGCGCGAGTGTCATCGCCGCACCGGAGGAGGACCTCGCCGAGCGCCTGGCCACCTGGACCGCCGGCCCGTCCTTCCGCACCTACACCTCCACCGACGTCCTCGGGGTGGAGATCGCGGGCGCTGCGAAGAACGTCATCGCGCTGGCCGTGGGCGCCGCCGCCGGGCTCGGCTACGGCGACAACTCCCGCGCCAGCCTCATCACCCGCGGGCTCGCCGAGATCACCCGCCTCGGTGTGGCCCTGGGTGCCGACGCCGCGACCTTCGCGGGC
The DNA here is from genome assembly GCA_030538435.1 of Brachybacterium sp. GTDB lineage: Bacteria > Actinomycetota > Actinomycetes > Actinomycetales > Dermabacteraceae > Brachybacterium. The sequence goes on along the minus strand of JAUNUA010000020.1, from coordinate 13,017 downwards.
CTCGCGGGGATGGGCGACCTGGTCGCCACCTGCTCCTCGCCGCTGTCGCGGAACCACCGGCTGGGCCACGCCCTCGGCAGGGGGCTCGGCGTCGAGGATGCCCTCGCCGATGTCGGCCAGACCGCCGAGGGCGTCACCACTGCTCGCGCCGTCGGTGACCTCGCCGCCCAGGTCGGTGTGGACATGCCCATCACCCGCGGGGTGATCGAGGTGGTCGACGAGCAGGCGGACATCTCCGCCCTCACGGCGGCGTTGCTGTCGCGGTCCGTCCGCCCCGAGTGACTACCCTCATCCCATGACCAGCACCATCGTCCTGCTCTTCGGCGGCCGCAGCACGGAGCACGGCATCTCCTGCGTGACAGCGGGCGGCATCCTCTCCGCCATCGACCGCACTCGCTGGCGAGTGCTCGCGGTCGGCATCACCCGCAGCGGTCGCTGGGTGGAGGTCAGCACCGACCCCGATCACTGGCAGATCCGCGAGGGACAGGCCCCCGAGGTGCCCGAGGGCGGCGACGAGGTGCTGCTGCCCACCACAGCGCATCGGCCCGGAAACCCCGGCATCTGGCGTGTCCTGCGCGAGGGGACCTTCGAGGACCTCGCCCCCGTCGACGCGGTGCTGCCCCTGCTGCACGGCCCGTACGGGGAGGACGGCACCGTCCAGGGCGCCCTGGACCTTCTGGACATCCCCTACGTCGGCTCCGGCGTCCTGGCATCCGCGACCTGCATGGACAAGTCCGCCACCAAGGCGGCGCTGCGCACCGCCGGTATTCCCTGCGCCCCCGACGTCAGCTTCCACGCCGACCAGTGGGCCACGGATGCCGAGCACCTCACCCAGCGGATCCGCTCCCAGCTGCGCGCCCCGTGGTTCGTGAAGCCCGCCCGCGCCGGCTCCAGCATCGGCGTCACCCGCGTCACCGAGGAGGCGGAGCTGGAGGCGGCAGTGAAGACCGCCCTCGCCGAGGACCCGCGCATCCTGGTGGAGCAGGGCATTCTCGGCCGCGAGGTCGAATGCGGTGTCCTCGGGCGGATCGATGACACCGGGATCCGTACGACAGCACCCGGCGAGGTGCGGATCGGCGAGGACCTCGACTTCTACGACTACGAGTCGAAGTACTTCGGCAAGGGGACCGTGGACATCGAGGTTCCCGCGGACCTGCCGCCGATGCAGGCGGATGCGGTCCGTGAGCTCGCCGCGCGCGCCTTCGATGCCCTCGGGCTGGAGGGCCTCGCCAGAGTGGACGTGTTCGTCCAGGAGGGCGGCCAGGTGTTCGTCAACGAGGTGAACACGATGCCCGGCTTCACCCCGTTCTCGATGTACCCGCTGCTGTGGGAGAACGAGGGCCTCCCCTACGCCGACCTCATCGCCGATCTGCTGGAGCAGGCTCTGCGCCGACCCGTCGGCCTGCGCTGACGGGAGCCCCTACACATCCTCCGGGCCGAGGCACTGGCGCTCGGCGGGGATCTGGGCGATGAGCGGCGCCAGATCGATCACCGCCGCCGAGGGCTGGTCCCCGGCGGACGCCCGCGGTACCGAGATGTCGATCGCGGGCGAGCGGCCGTACGCGGTGAACAGCACCGTCTCCTCGTCCTCCCGAACGATCCAGTCCACCTCCGTGCCGCGCGCATCGGTGATGGTGGTGCAGGACTCCCGCGTGGGACCGGGGACCGTCACGCCGCAGCGCAGCACGATCGCCTCCTCACCCCGCCCCCAGGCGAGGGTGCCCTGGGAGGACGTCGGCTGCTGCTCGAGACCGAGGAGGGCCGGCGGGGCGCCCTGCACGATCTCCGCGCACACCGGATCCGTGGCATGCGGACCGACCGGAACCTGCACGGTGCCGCAGGCCCCCAGTGCGAGCACCGCCACGGCACCCACCACGGCAAGGGCGCGGCGTCGAGGGGTGGGGTCGGGCACGAGGAGAGGGTAGCGCGTCTGGCAGGGTGGCTCCATGACGCAGATCGAGCACATGAGCGAAGCGGGACTGCTGCAACGGATCCTGCCGCTGCTCGACCAGGGCGCCGACGTCGAGGTCGGGCCCGGGGACGATGCCGCCGTGGTCGCTCTGGACTCCCCGCGCCTGGTGCTGACCACCGACACTCTCACCGAGGGTCAGGACTTCCTGCGAGAGACCACCCGCCCGGTGTGGATCGGACGGAAGGCAGCGGTGCAGAACCTCGCCGACGTCGCCGCGATGGGGGCGCGCCCACAGGCGGTGGTGCTGTCGCTCTCCGCCCCGGCGGACACGGAGGTCACTGTCCTGGAGGGCATCGCTCACGGTCTCGCCGAGCGATGCCGGGCCGATGAGGTCAGCGTGGTGGGTGGAGATGTCGGCGCCGCGGAGGTGCTGTCGGTGACGGTGGCTGCGGTCGGCGCGCTCCCGGGGGGTGTGGAACCGATCCTGCGCTCCGGTGCGCGCCCCGGTGACGTGCTCGCCATCGGCACCGATCGCATGGGACGGTCCGCGGCGGGACTCGCGGCCGTGCTGGCCGACCGGGCCGACGATCCGGTCTTCGCCGATCTGGTGGCCTGGCACAACGCCCCCGATCCGCATATCTCGCTGGGATGGACTGCCGCGCGCACCGCGTCCCCGCACTCCTGCGGTACCGGCGCGACCTCCATGATCGACGTGTCCGACGGACTCGTCCGGGACGCCCGCCGCATCGCCGATGCCTCCGGGGTCCTCCTGGACCTCGATCGATCCGCCCTGGAGCCGGACGCCCGCGCGCTCGAGGTCCCGGGACAGCAGCTGAGCATGGACCCGTGGGAGTGGGTGCTGCACGGCGGGGAGGAGCACGCGCTGCTCGCGACGTTCCCTGTCGGGAGCGTTCCCCGCGGCTTCCGCCCCATCGGCGAGGCCCGGCCGGCAGGCCCCGACGGGGGAGCGGTGCTCCTGGGCGGCGATGACATCCCAGGGGCGGGGTGGGACCACTTCGCCTGACCCCGGCGAGGTGCGGCCGCCCGACCTACAGCAGCGTCTCGGCACCGATCACGATGGTGCGGTCCGGCGGCAGGTGCAGCGCCTCGGTGCGGTTCGCCCCGGCCTTCTCCAGCACCCGGAACAGGCTCTTCTGCCACCGCGGCATCGGCAGGTCCCCACCCTTTTCGATGCGGAACACCGAGAGCATGTACATCGCCTCATACGGGTCCTCGGCGAGGTCCGGCCTCAGGTCCATCGCCTCGCGCACGGCAGCCGGGATGTCCTGCGAATCGTGGAAACCGACCCGGTAGGTCACATGGAAGATCCCCTCGGTCGGATCCCCGAGGTCCGTCACCGTCGTGCGGACGTCATGGCGGACGTGAGGCACCCCGACACTGGTGACGGTGACGAGAACCACGTGGCGATGCAGCACCTGGTTGAAGCGCACGTTCGAGCGGAGCGCCAACGGCACCGTCGCCGGATCACCGTGCGGGTAGACCGCGAGGCCCCGGACGCGCGGCACCTGCGCAGCCCGGAGCATCGTCACGAAGTCCTGGATCGGGCCCTCCATCTCCCGGCGGCGGCTGAACAGGAGGTGCGCGCCGCGCCGCCAGGTGAGCATGACGGTCACCAGCGTGCCGGCGATCAGCAGCGGCAACCAGCCACCGGCGGCGATCTTCGCGACATTGGCGCTGAACAGCACGAGCTCCAGCCCGCCGACCACGGCCCCCATCAGCGCCACCCTCCACAGCGTCCACCGGCGCACCCGTGCGGCCAGGAGCAGGAACAGCGACAGCTCCAGCAGCAGGGTGGCGGTGACGGCGAGGCCGTAGGCCGATGCCAGACGCGTGGAGGAGCCGAACGCGAGGACCAGCACCAGCACCCCGAGGAACAGCATCGCATTCACGGCCGGCACATAGATCTGCCCGCCGTGCTCCGCGGAGGTCTGGCGGACCGACAGGCGCGGCAGCAGCGACAGCCGCGAGGCCTGTCGTGCCACGGAGAACGCCCCGGAGATCACCGCCTGGGAGGCGATCACGGTCGCGGCGGTGGCCAGCACTACGAGGGGAACGCGCCCCGCCTCCGGAGCCAGACGGAAGAAGGGGTTGTCCGCGGCGGAGGGGTCGGTGAGGATCAGCGCGCCCTGCCCGAAGTAGTTCACCAGCAGCGACGGGAGGATCAGACAGATCCACGCCAGGGCGATCGGACGCCGTCCGAAGTGCCCCATGTCCGCGTACAGCGCTTCCACCCCCGTCACGGCGAGCACCACCGCCCCCATGGCGATGAAGGCGACGACGGGTCGGTCGACGGCGAAATCCAGGGCGTAGGTGGGCGACAGAGCCCGCAGGATCGCAGGATTGGCGATGATGTGCGGCAGGCCCAGAGCGGCGAGCACCACGAACCAGAGCACCATCACGGGCCCGAATGCCCGGCCGATGCGCCCGGTTCCCCAGCGCTGAGCGAGGAACAGCAGAGCCAGGACGATCAGCGCGAGCGGCACCACCCAGCGCGCCAGGGAGTGCTGGACCACCTGCACCCCCTCCACGGCGCTCAGCACCGAGATCGCCGGGGTGATGAGGGAGTCGCCGAAGAAGAGGGCCGCCCCGATGATCGCGAGCACGAAGGCCGTCCGGGCGGCGGTGTGGGTGGGACCGAGCTTGCGCAGGATCAGCGCGGCGAGGGACAGGATGCCGCCCTCACCCTGGTTGTCGGCCCGCAGGATGATGCCGACGTAGGCGATCGTCACGATGACCACAAGGCACCAGGTGATCATCGAGATGACGCCGAGGACGTCCTGATCGGTGGGAGCGACGGCGTTGTGGTGCGTGGAGAACACCGTCTGCAGGGCGTACAGCGGGCTGGTGCCGATATCCCCGAAGACCACTCCGGTCGCTCCCAGCATCAGCAGGGCTACGGGGCGGCGGTGCCGGGGTCTGCCGTCCGCACCGAGCCGGGCCTTGCCTCGGCCGTCGGTGGCGGTGAGCGGACCGATCGGCAACGGCGGGAGCGTGCCGACCCGCGGGTGGAGGTCGGGGACAGGGGGCGACCCTGACGCGCTGTCTGCTGTCGGGCGAGCGGTCGGATGCACCGCGGCAGGGTTCTCCGCGGGACGGGGGGACGGGGCGCCGGGCTCGGGGGAGGAGCACTGCTCCGGCCTCGTCTCGTCACCCGCTGCAGGGGTCACGGACGCATCATGCCACCGCAGCGCGTGGACGGGTAGCCCGGCCGGTTGTCGGGGTATCGGCGTACGGTGGCCCCACGACGATCCATCCCGTCCGAAGGAGATCCCCGTGCCATACTCCGTTCTCGCCCTGCAGAAGACCGGGCCCGATCAGCCGTTCGAGGTCACGACCATCGAGAGGCGGGACCCCGGGCCCCGAGACGTCGTGATCGACATCCGGGCCGCCGGGATCTGCCACAGCGACATCCACACCATCCGCAACGAGTGGGGCGAGGCGCACTTCCCCCTGACCGTGGGCCACGAGATCGCGGGCATCGTCTCCGCGGTCGGCCCGGAGGTCACCGAGCACGCGGTCGGGGACCGCGTCGGGGTGGGCTGCCTGGTGAACTCCTGCGGCGAGTGCGAGCAGTGCCTGCACGACCAGGAACAGGACTGCCTGAACGGGAACGTCGGCACCTACAACGCGGAGGACCTCGACGGATCCATCACCCAGGGCGGCTACGCCCAGAAGATCACCGTGGACTCCCGCTTCGTGTGCCGCATCCCCGAGGGTCTGAGCCTCGATGCCGCCGCGCCGCTGCTGTGCGCCGGGATCACCACCTACTCGCCGCTGGCCCGCTGGGGAGCCGCCGAGCCCGTCCGCGTCGGTGAGACGGAACGCCCGAAGCGCGTCGCGGTGCTCGGCCTCGGGGGCCTCGGCCACATGGGTGTGCAGATCGCCGCGAAGATGGGCGCAGAGGTCACGGTGCTGTCCCGCAGCCGCAAGAAGGAGCAGCTGGCGATCGACCTCGGAGCGACGGAGGTGCTCGCAACCACGGAGGACGACTTCTTCCGCGACAACCGCGGACGCTTCGACCTGATCCTGAACACCATCAGCGCGGACCTTGACCTGAACGCCTATCTGTCTCTGCTCACCCCGCACGGCGTGATGGCCGTGGTGGGGCTCCCGCCGGACTCGCAGTCCCTGCACCTCGGATCGCTGATCGGCGGGGGCAAGGTCCTCGCCGGTTCCAACATCGGTGGGATCCGCGAGACCCAGGAGATGCTCGACTTCTGCGCCGAGCACGGCATCGCCGCCCAGATCGAGACCATCGGCGTCAAGGAGGTCGACGCCATGTACGACACGGTCGTCGCGGGCGACGTGTTCTTCCGGGCGGTCATCGACACCGCCACGTTCGAGGACGATGGTCCCGCCGCGAACTGACGGAGGGGGCGGCGGGACCGCAGGTCACGGACATTTCGGGTCAGTGACGTGACCACCATCTCAGCCGTGGTACACATGTCCTCATGTCCTCAGCCATTGCCCGCATCGGCGGTCCCTTCGCCCTCCTCGACCGTGAGAAGACGGTCGCCCCTCTGAACTACAACCGCTGGCTCATCCCGCCGGCGGCCCTGTGCATCCACCTGTGCATCGGACAGGCGTACGCCACCAGCGTGTACCGCTCCGACCTGCTGAACCACTTCGACTCCTCCAACACCGCGATCGGCTTCATCTTCTCCATCGCGATCGTGATGCTCGGGCTGTCCGCGGCGATCTTCGGCACCTGGGTGGACCGCAACGGTCCCCGGATGGCGATGTTCGCCGCCACCGTGTGCTGGGTGACCGGCTTCCTCGTCGGCGCCCTCGGCATCGCGACCGGCCAGCTGTGGCTGGTCTACCTCGGCTACGGCTTCATCGGAGGCATCGGACTCGGCATCGGCTACATCTCCCCGGTCTCCACCCTCATCAAGTGGTTCCCCGACCGTCCGGGACTCGCCACGGGCATGGCCATCATGGGCTTCGGCGGCGGCGCCATGGTCGCCGCCCCCATGTCCCGCCAGATCCTGTCGTTCTTCGACCCCGCCTACGACCCCGGTGACGCGGGATCGCTGGCCAGCGGCCACGCGCTGACCATGCTGTTCGTCAGCCTCGCCGTCATCTACGCGATCGTGATGTCGGTCGGCATCGCGAACGTGCGCGTGCCCGCCCCGAACTGGAAGCCCGCCGGGTTCGATCCCTCGCAGGCGACGAAGAGCTCGATGGTCTCCTCGAACCACGTCTCGGCGAAGAACGCCATCCGCACCCCGCAGTTCTACCTGCTGTGGATCGTGCTGTTCTGCAATGTGACCGCGGGCATCGGCATCCTCGAGCAGGCCGCCCCGATGATCCAGGACTTCTTCCGCGGCGAGGACGGGAACTCCACCGTCGCGGTCGCCGCCGCGGGCGGCTTCGTCGGCCTGCTGTCGCTGTTCAACATGGCCGGCCGGTTCGTGTGGTCCTCCACCTCGGACAAGATCGGCCGCAAGCCGATCTACATGATCTACCTCGGCGTGGGCCTCGTGCTGTATGCGATCCTGGCGACCGCGGGACAGACCTCGATCGCGCTGTTCGTGCTGCTCGCGGTCGTCATCATGTCCTTCTACGGCGGTGGTTTCGCGACGATCCCCGCCTACCTGCGCGACCTGTTCGGCACCTTCCAGGTGGGCGCCATCCACGGCCGCCTGCTGACCGCCTGGTCCGCTGCCGGTGTCGCCGGTCCGCTCATCATCAACGCCTTCCTGGACGCGCGCGGTACCCCCGGTGCGCTCACCGCGGCGGACTACCGCCCGGCGCTGTTCACCATGGTGGGTGTGCTAGTGGTCGGCTTCATTGCCAATATGCTGGTCAAGCCGGTAGCCGCCCGCTTCCACGAGCCGGAGGAGAACATGCCGAAGGGCACCCCCGCAGAGGATCTCGACACAGACGCCGAGGGCACGAAGGCCACCGGCTCCACCCTGCGGGTGATCCTCTCCTGGGGTCTCGCCGCCGGTCTCCTGGTGTACGGCGTCACCCAGACCGCCATCACCGCCTCGCAGCTGTTCACCCAGCTGTAAGGAGCATTCCCCGGCGCTGGACACCGCCGATGAGGCCCCCGTCCCGGATCTGTCCGGGGCGGGGGCCTCACCCATGGGAGGCTGGGGCCGTGATCGACGACCTGCCGCCTCAGCTCGATGCCGACGCCATCCGCGCCCTGATCGCGGAGAACCCTGACTGGTGGGCGGTCATCGGCGCGGACGCGCCGTCGGATCCTCCCGTGGAGATTCTCGGCCGGGGGGAGTCCGCGGTCGTGACGGCAGTGGGGGAGCTGGCCGTCTCCGTCCCGCACCGCCCGCTCGCGGAGCTCGATGCGCCCCTGCAGGAGCAGCTCGCACCGCTCGGGCGAGTCCCGGCCGGGCTCGCAGCGATCCCGGTCGCCGCCCACACCCCGACACCGCAGGATCCGCGGGCCTATGTGGTGACCTCCCGCGTCCGTGGCCGGGCGCTCGCGGCGGGGGACTGGGACGATGCCCTTCGGGCCCGTCTCGCAGAGCGCCTCGCGGGGCTCCACGTGCAGGGGGTGAGGTCGGGTCTCGTCGACGGTGGACCGATCGATCCCGTCGCCGAGGCCGAGGGCGCCATGTCCTGGTGGCGGGAGAACGTGCCTGCCTCGGCGAAGGTCCTCGAGCCCCTGTGGCCTGCCGTCCTCGAGCACCAGCAGCAGGCGGGGCCCGCTTTCACCGGGGTCCCTCGCACCCTGGTGCACGGTGATGTGTCGTTGCCGAACGTGCTCGTCGACGAGGAGGGCACGCCGCGCCTGGTGGACTGGGAATGGTCGCACCTCGGCGATCCTGCCCGGGACCTCGCCTACCTGGGTGGTCCGATCCACGCCGCACCCTGGTACGGCCCGCTCGAGCCGGACCAGATCACCGCGCTCCTCGACGCGTATGCGGCAGCGCGCGAGCGGTTCGGTGACCCGGTCGATCGGCATGCTCTCGGGGTGCGCAGGGCAGCCTGGTTGCTGCACGAAACCTTCTTCACCAGCGCGCACTTCCACCGGGTGGGCGCCGCGGGCGGCCCGGAGTCGCGTCGCTACCATTACGCGGGCAAGGACCTCCGAGCGCAGATCAGCGCCTACCTCAAGGACTGCTGAGGAGATGACGAGGGCCCCTCCGCCGAAGCGGAAGGGCCCTCGTCATCCGGCCGCGGCCGGGAATGCTGCACGTCTCAGGCGCTGAGCTGCTGGACCTTGCCGGCCTTCAGGCAGGAGGTGCACACGTTCAGTCGCTTGGAGGTGCCGTTCACGGTGGCGCGCACGGTCTGGATGTTCGGGTTCCAGCGGCGCGAGGTGCGGCGGTGCGAGTGGGACACGCTCTTGCCGAAGCTCGGGCCCTTGGCGCAGATGTCACACGTAGAAGCCACGGTTGTCTCCTGAAGAATCGGTTCGCTGAAGGGTGCCTCGCAGCGAACGGCCCCGATACGGATCGGTGCAAGGGCGCGCAAGGCAACTCCACTAGGCTAGCCCATCGGTTGGCCGGGTCCCAGCCCCTGCGGACGGTACCCCTGTGCAGTCCGACACAGGACCGTGCGGGGGCACCGCGATGCAGCGCCCCCTCCGGGCGGACCCCGCCTGTGGATGATCCCGGAGGATGTCGGGCCCCGGTGGCACGATGGTGACACCACCAGCACCGCGCCCGCACAGCTCCCGTGTCCGCGCCCCGTCCGAGGAGACCTGATCCGACCATGACCGAGCCGCGCGCGAGGAGGGAACCGCGCCGCAGCGGGGGAGTGCCGGAGCTCGCCGAGATCCTCACGGCCAAGGAGCTGACGGCCGTGCGCTCGCTCGGTGTGCACGACCTCGGAGGCGCGCTGCGCACCCCGCCGCGCCGCCACGTCGTGCCGGGGCCGCTCGGCTTCATCGGTGACATGCGCGAAGGGGAGGAGGTCTCCACTCTCGCGACCGTGCGCCGGGTGGAGGACCGTCGCATGCGACGCCGCCCGGGCTCCGTGCTGCTGGTGCGGATCAGCGACGGCACGGACGAGATGACCCTGACGTTCTTCCTCGCCAAGCCGCACCTGGTGTCCTGGCACCGCTCCCGGCTGCGGGAGGGAGCACGCATCCACGTCTCGGGAACGGTCGGTCTGCACGAGGGCACGAAGCAGATCGTCCATCCCACCTACGTGCCGTTGGACTCCGAGCACACCGTTGACATCGCGGAGCGGCCGGTGCCCGTGTACCCCTTGCGGCGCGGTGTCAGCCAGAAGACCATGCGTCGCGCCTTCGCCACGGCGCTGGAGTTCGCGCCCCTGCTCGCCGAGGTGGTTCCCGCCGATCTCCTGCGACCACGCGGACTGCCCACCCTCACCGAGGCCCTCACCGCGGTCCACGCCCCCCACACCCTCGGAGAGGTCGAGCGCGGACTCGCCTACCTCGCCTTCGAGGAGGCCTTCGTCCTGCAGACGATCTTCGCGCAGCGCCGTGCCGCCGATGACCTCACCCCCGCGCCCCCGCTCGGCGCCACCGGCCCCCTGCAGCAGAAGCTCCGCGAGCGCCTCCCCTTCACCCTCACCGCCGGCCAGGAGGAGATCGCCGCCGAGCTCACCGCCAGGATCTCCCGCGACCAGCCCACCAGCGTGCTGCTGCAGGGCGACGTAGGCTCCGGCAAGACGGTCCTCGCGCTGCTGGCGATGCTGCGGGCCGTGGACTCCGGTCATCAGGCGGCGCTTCTCGCCCCGACCGAGGTCCTTGCTGAACAGCACTACCGGACCATCATCGGTCTGCTCGGCGGGCTCGCCTCTGCGGGACGGCTCGACGCAGAACAGGACGCCACCACCGTCCGTCTCCTGCGCGGCTCCCAACGCACCCAGGAGCGCCGCGAGACCCTGCTCGGTGTGACCAGTGGCGACGCGGGCATCGTCGTCGGCACCCACGCACTGCTGACGGAGAGCGTCGAGTTCGCGTCCCTCGGACTCGTCGTGATCGACGAGCAGCACCGCTTCGGGGTCGATCACCGGCGCGCGCTGCGCAGTCGGGGCGCCGGGGGCCGCAGCCCCCACGTGGCCGTCATGACCGCCACCCCGATCCCGCGGTCAGCAGCCCTGGCCGTCGCGGGGGACCTCGACGTTCTCACCCTGCGCGAGCAGCCTGCCGCACGCGCCGGCACCACCAGCTTCGTCGTGCCCGAGCTGCAGCCCGCGTGGAAGAACCGGATGTGGGCGCGCGTCCGCGAGGAGATCGCCGCGGGGCGCCAGGTGTTCGTCGTCTGCTCCCGCATCACCGACGCCGAGGAGTCCGACGAGGTCGAGCAGCAGCGGGACCCGCGCCACGGCTCCCTGCCCCGCGGGGTGGAGGAGACCTACCAGCGGCTGCGCGCCGACCCGGACTTCGCGCACGTGCGCACGGCGCTGCTGCACAGTCGGCTGCCCGCGGAGGACAAGCAGGAGACGATGGAGGCGATGGCCCGCGGCGACCTCGACCTGCTGGTCTCCACCACCGTGATCGAGGTGGGGGTCGACGTCCCCAACGCCTCCACCATGGTGATCCTGGACGCCGAGCGCTTCGGGGTCTCCCAGCTGCACCAGCTGCGCGGGCGGGTCGGCCGCGGCGAGCACCCCGGGATCGCGTTCTTCGCCACCGGCGCCGCCCCCGGCACGGACCCCATCGCCCACCTGGAGCAGGTTGCCGCCACGCAGGACGGGTTCGAGCTCGCGCGCCTGGACCTCGAGCGTCGCGGCGTCGGCGACCTCGTCGGCACCCAGCAGTCCGGCCTCCACCGCACCCTGCGCCACCTGGATGTGCTCGGATCCCCCGAGGTCATCGAGGCCGCCCGCAGCGACGCCGCCCGCCTCGTCGCCTCCGACCCGGACCTCGACCTGCACCGCGGTCTCGCCGAGGCGGTCGACGACCGCCTGCGGGACGCCGACCCCGACGTCGAGAGGAGCTGACGTGCCTCGCATCATCGCTGGCACCCTCGGGGGCCGCACCCTGGCCGCCCCACCGGGGGACGGCACCCGGCCCACCAGTGACCGGGTCCGCGAGGCCATGTTCTCCCGCCTGGTCGGCTGGGACGCGATCGCCGACGTCCGCGTGCTGGACCTCTTCGCCGGATCCGGAGCGCTCGCCCTCGAGGCACTCTCCCGCGGAGCCCGCAGCGCGGACCTCGTGGAGGCGCACGCCCGCACGGCGCGCCTCATCGCTCGCAGCGTGCGCGAGCTCGGCCTGGAGAGCACGGCACGCGTCCGCACCGCTCGCGCCGCGACCATCCTCCCCTCCCTCGTGGAGGAGATCACCGGTGGTGCAGCCGAGCCCTTCGGCCTGGTGTTCCTTGACCCGCCCTACGATCACCCCACCCCGGAGGTCGAGCAGCTCATCGCGCGCCTCGCCCCCGCCCTCACCCCCGACGCGGTGCTCGTCGTGGAGCGCTCCTCGCGCAGCGCCCCGCTGGCCTGGCCGCCCGGCTTCGCCGACGACGGCGCCAAGACCTACGGCGAGACCACCGTCCACTACGGCGGACCCGCCCCTTAGGACCGGACCGCGACCGGCCCGGCGGTGAGGACGTCGCTACAGTGGCGCCATGAGCACCGTGGTCCTCCCCGGGTCCTTCGACCCCTTCACCCTCGGCCATCTGGACATCGCCCGCCGCGCTGCCGCGCTGGTCGACGAGGTGGTGATCGCACTCGCGAAGAACCCCAACAAGCGGGGTCTGCTGGGCCTGGACGAGCGCTGCCGCGCGATTGATGAGACCCTCGCCGAGCAGGGCCTGCAGGACCGGGTCCGCACCGCGGTTCTCGACGGCGGGCTCCTCGTCGACTTCTGCCGCAGCGTCGGAGCACGCGCCGTGGTGCGCGGCTTGCGCTCCCAGGCGGACCTCGCGTACGAGGAGCCGATGGTGCGGATGAACGCCCACCTCGCGGACATCGACACCATGCTGCTGCTCACCACCTCCTCCTACGCCCACATCTCCTCCTCGCTGGTGCGAGAGGTCGCCCGACTCGGCGGGGACGTCACCGACATGCTGCCCGCCCCGTCCCGCCGAGCCCTGGAGAGGGCGCTGGGGCCGACCAGCCCCACGTCATGACGCACCCGCGGTGGGCCCGTCGGCCCGTAAGCTGACATCGCACAACGATGCGTGGCGGCGCGCCCC
>JAUNUA010000019.1:2566-19787 GCA_030538435.1 Brachybacterium sp. | reverse complement strand
TGATGATGACGATGATGATGATGACTGAGTGACAGCCCGTCCCATCGCAGGTGGATGACGGTGGCCCGTCCGGAGCACCCGGCCGGGCCGCCGTCATTTACGGAGGAATCTCCCGCCGCTCGGCAAACTGTCCCGCGGGGTGGGAACCCGATCAGGTCCAGGTCAGGCCCGCGGGTCGTCCAGCAGCTCCAGGGTGCGGGCCCCGACCGCTTCGGCGAACGCGTCCTCGCAGGCGAGCACCACCACCCCCGGGTAGCAGAGGACGAGATCTGCGAGCATGCCGCGGCCGTCCTCGTCCAGGTCCTCTGCCACGTGGTCCAGCAGCAGCAGGGGCGGGTCCCCGTGGACGGCGCGGGCCAGCGCCAGGCGGGCGCGATCCGAGCGGTTCAGGAGATGGGCGCCGCGGCGGAGGACGGAGGGGAGGTTGTCGGGCATGCGCGCGGGGTCCAGGCCCACCCGCCGCAGCGTCCGCTCCTGGGCCGGTTCCTCTGCGGTGGCGGGCCCGGCGACCACGGTGCCCGAGGCGGCATGGCCCAGACGCTGCCCGACCTCCTCGGGCGTGAGCGCGCGCAGGTTCACCCCGGCCGACCACACCTCCTCGAGGCGGTCGTCGGCGGGAGCCTCCAGCTCCGCCACCCGCCGCAGGAACCGGCGCGGAAGCGTCGGGTCGTCCGCGACCACCCGGACCACCTCCCCGGGGCCGGCGTGCAGCGGGTGTCCCGGTCGGGAGAGCCCCGGCAGGTCGATGTAGGTGTGCAGGACGGTCTCGTGCACCGAGGGAGGAGGGAACAGCTCGCCGCTGGCCTGTCGTCGCCGTGCGGAGCGCTCGCGGGCGCGCCGCATCCGCTGGCTGTGGTCGAGCAGCGAGGACCGAGCGCGACGATAGTCCTCATGGAGCTCCGTGATGCACCCCAGGGTCAGCAGCGGCGCCGAGGCCACCGCCGCCATGGCCGTCGCGGCGAGGATCGTGCCCGGCTCGCTCTGCGCCGCGGTCCCGAGGGCCGTGACCAGCAGCACACACAGGAGGGAGGTGAGGATTCCGGCCGAGCGGATCGCCGACTGCGAGTGTCGCCGGAGGGTGACGACCAGCAGGAGAAGGGCCAGTGGTGCGGCCATCGCCCCCATCAGCACCGGATCCAGCAGCGCGAGCACGACGAGTGTCCCGCTGAGCAGCGGCACGGCCACGACCAGGGGTGCGACGCCATGGGTGATCCAGGAACGCACCCTCTCGAGCTCCGTGGTGGCGCGGGCGCTGGGCAGGGTGCGGCTCGCCCCGTGCCCGTCGTGCGGCTCGTTCTCCAGCAGCTGGCGTCGGACCGCCGCCTCGTAGTCGTCCCCGAGGCGCGCGGCGGTCGCGACCTCGTGCCGACGCAGCTCACCGATCCCCAGAGCCGCCAGAACCAAGAGGGCGAGGGTGCGCAGCAGGGTCGAGGACGGGCCCTCGGAGGCGTTCTGCATCACGATCAGGGCCCATCCGCACAGCGACGCCAGCAGCACCTGGCCGAGACCCAGCAGCGCCAGCTGGCCGAGCCACCACCGTCGCTGCCGGCTCCGCAGAGCGGGCAGCGACGCGGTGCCGGTCGTGTCCGGCGTGCCGGGGGCGGTCTCGCTCACCACCGGGCGGACGAGGGTCTCGGAGATTCCGCGGTGCCGGGCGGGTCTCCCGCGACCTGGCCAGAACATCAGCGGGGACCGATCCTGGACGGGCCGATGGGTGCGGCGGGAATCGGCGGGGGCGAGGCGGCAGGGGTGCGCGCGCGGGACATGAGCGATCTCCTGATCGGGGGAGCGTGAGGGCCCGGGGTGACCCCTCAAGGGAACCGAACAGGCGTGAACCCGGCATGACAGAGGGATGAGAGAACGCTCATCGGCCGCGTCGCACCGGGGAGGCGGGCCGGGTGGTGGGTCAGGCGATGCCGAGGCGGGTGAAGGAGGAGCGGAAGATCGTGATGTCCTCCAGGCCGGGGAGGCGCTGGATCCGCCGGTCCAGCTTGTCGAGCTCCTCGGGGGCCCGGCCGAACAGGTGACCCATCACGTGCCGCACCTCGGACGCGGCCATGATGGAGGAGCCGACGGGTTCCCACGCCTTCTCGAGGATGAGCCGCACCCAGCGGCGGGCGTTCGGGGATCGCTCCAGGCGCGCGCGGGCCTGCGTGGTGTAGAAGGCCACGTGGCGGGTCTCCTGCTGGCCGATGCGTTCCAGCAGCGGGGACAGCACGGGGTGCTCGGACATGGAGGCGAGCCGGCGGTACGCAGCGACCGCCGACAGCTCGTTCGCGGCGCCCCAGGTCATGTGCACCGCCACGAAGTCCTGCCCGACCAGGTTCGAGATCACCGACTGCTGCAGGGGGCCCAGGGCGTGCTGCCAGCCGAGCTTCACCCGCTTGGCCTTCAAGGCGTCCTCGTCGACGATGACGTCGTGCTCGGCGAGGACCGCGGCCAGAGCCTCCCCGTGCCAGAACTCCTCCCGGTTCCACATGGTCATGAAGCCGTTCGCGTCCTCCTCGTGATGGGAGGGGGTCACCAGCAGCTCCCGCAGGAAGCAGGAGGTGTGGTACTCGACGTCGCACATGTAGCGCAGGCTGCGCAGGACGTCGGCGGGCAGCGGCTCGCGGCGGAAGCGGGAGAGGTCGAGGTCCTCCCACCGCACCCGCTCGGAGGTCTCGGCGAAGCTGTCCAGATCGAACGCCATGACCCGATTCTCTCAGTCTGTGGCACGGCCGGTGAGCAGCCGGGAGCGCAGCCCGGCATCGGCCTCCCACAGCTCGTGCCGAGCCTCCTCGCCGATCCCGAGCGACAGCAGGGCCCGGTTCTCGTCCGGGTCGGGGACGCCGACGACCCGCAGCGCGCGCCAGCGTCGGTGCAGGTGGAGGCGGGCAGAGATCTCCTCGGCCCGAGAACGGGAGATGCGGGCTGCGGCCTCGACACGGAAGAACTCCACCATCTGAGGGCGCCGCTCTGCGACCTCCCCGACGACGCGGCGCGCCTCCCCGTCCAGGCGCGGCAGCAGCGCCCGGTAGGCGGCACGCAGGCTCGCCTCCTGCACGGCGAGGCGGGCCATCTGGCCGGCGGTCAGGGGCTCGCCGACGATGACGGTGGCGAGCGGTCCGAGGATCGGGACAAGACCCTCGACCGTCGCGGCGCGCACCCGGGCGAGGGGTCCGCGGCGCGTGAAGGGGGCGTCCGGGTCCCGTCCCGGAGCGCGGTCGCGGGCATCGGCGTCCAGGACATCGCCGATCGCGCGGGCGCACCAGTACCGCTCGTACGCCCAGGTGGCGAGGAACGCGGTGACGCGGGCCTCGTTGGCCGTCCAGGTGGACAGCACGGCCCGCATCTCGGTGAGTCCCGCGGCGTCCAGCCGGTGCACGAAGGCCAGATCCGCGCGGGTGCGCACGTCCAGCCCACCCGGAACGATCGCGTCGGCGTCCACGGGGAGGCGGCCGCGGGCCGCGCGCGCGTACGCCCCCACGTCGTAGTCCGTGCGCAGCACGGCGGAGACCGGTCGGGGGCGGCGCAGGCGTGCCCGGAGGCGGGCCGGGAATCCGCGGCGGGCTGGGCGCGCGCTCATGTCTGCAGCTCCGCGATCGTCTCGGCGAGGAGCGCGCCGACATCCCCGAGGTGGTGCCGGCCCCCGGTCACCACGGCCCGGCCGTCGACCAGCACCTCGGAGACGTCCGCGGCGGTCGCGGCGTACAGCACCTGCTCGGGGTCGATCCCCGCGGTGCGGGGGGAGGACAGGCCGATCACGACGACGTCCGCCCGTGCACCCTCCGTCAGGCGCCCGGCGTCCTGCCAGCCGATGCTCGCGTGCGCGGTTGCGGCGTCCAGCAGCTGGGCGGGGGTCAGACGTCCGCGCTGGTGCGAGGTGAGGCGTTCGTGCATCTCCAGGGCGCGCGCCTCCTCGGCCATGTCGATCACGGCGTGCTGATCCGAGCCGAGCGACAGCCGCGCCCCGTGATCGAGCAGCGCAATTGCCGGCCCGATGCCGTCGGCGAGGTCCCGCTCCGTGGTGGGGCAGAAGCACGCCCAGGAGCGGGACGCACCCAGCAGCTGCTGGTCCGGCTCGCTCAGGTGGGTGGCGTGCACGGCGGTGAAGCACTCGCCGAGGGCGCCGGCCGCATCGAGCAGGCCGACGGGGGTGGCGCCGTAGTGGGCGCGGGCGGCGTCGTTCTCCGCGGGCTGCTCGGAGACGTGGGCGTGCAGAGGTGCGTCCCCGGTGGCCTCGGTGATGCGGGCGAGGTCGCCCTGAGCAACCGCGCGGACGGAGTGGATCGCCGCGCCGATAACGGTGTTCTCATCGCCCTGCAGCTGCCGGTGGCGGCGCACCCAGGCGTCCACGTCGCCGTCGGAGAACCGCAGCTGATGCTCACTGAGCGGCGTGTGGCCATCAGCCTGGAGACCGCCGTGCAGGTAGCAGGTATCCAGCAGGGTGAGGCGGATCCCGGCGTCGCGGGCGGCGCGCCGCAGCGCCTCACCCATGGCGTTCGCGTCCTCGTAGGGCTCGCCGTCGGGGGCGTGGTGGAGGTAGTGGAACTCCCCGACCGCGGTCATGCCGGCCAGCACCATCTCGGCGTAGACCGCCCGGGCGAGGCGGTAGTAGCTGTCCGGGTCGAGGCGCCGCGCGACGTCGTACATCACCTCCCGCCAGGTCCAGAAGGTGCCACCGTCGGCGTGGGTGCGGCCGCGCAGCGCCCGGTGGAACGCATGGCTGTGGCAGTTCGCGAAGCCAGGCACGGCGACACCTCGCCAGGTCACGTCGGCGGGGTCGGGATCGACGCTCGTCTCGACACGTGTGAGGCGGCCATCGGTGACGGTCAGGCGCACCCGTGAGGCGGCGCGGGTACCGCGGTCGTCTGTGGGCAGCAGGGCGTGCTCCACCCAGTACGTCCCCGGATCAGCAGCGCCAGGGGCGCGCGCACCGGCCGCGGGGCCGCAGTCACGATCGGGGGTCATCGGGCGAGGTCCTCGAGCACGGTCGCCAGAGCGTCAACCCCGGCGAGGCAGTCCTCCCGTTCGGCGTGCTCCTCCGGGGTGTGGGAGGAGCCGGTGGGGTTCCGGACGAACAGCATGGCGGTCGGGACGCCGTGGTTGGCGAGGATCCCGGCGTCATGCCCCGCCCCAGTGCCCAGCAGCGGCGCCCCGTCGAGCGTCCGCGCGAGGCGGGAGATGAGCTGGCCGTCGAAGTGCGTGGTGGGGGTCCAGGACTCCTCGCGCCAGGTGCCGCCGGCGTCCTCGACATGGTGGCGCAGCTCCGCGACGGCCCTGCGCACGTCCTCCTCGCGTGTGCCGCGGGCATCCACGAAGGCGCGCACCAGGGAGGGGATCGCGTTGATCCCCCCGGGTTCCACGTCGAGCTTTCCGACGGTCGCGACCATCCGCTCGCCACCCTCCGAGGACCGGTCGCGCGTCGCCGCCGCGCTGCGCACCTGCTCGATCAGGGCGGCGGCCTTCAGCAGGGCGTCGTCGCGGTCGGCGAGGGCGGTGGTGCCGGCGTGATCGGCGCGGCCGGGGAGCTCCGCGCACCAGCGGCCGTGGGGCCAGATGTCGGTGCCGATGGCGACGGCGCTGGTGGCCGGGTCCATGTCCGCGAGCGCCCGGCCCTGCTCGACGTGCAGCTCCACGAACGCGCCGATGCGATCCAGGGTCTCCGCGTCGGGACCCATCTGCTCGGGGTCACGGCCGGCGCGGCGCCAGGCCTCGGCCATCGTCACGCCGTCGGCGTCGGTCAGGGAGCGGGCGCGGTCGGCGGTGAGCGCCCCGGTGATCAGGCGGGAGCCGGCGCAGGCCACGCCGAAGCGGGCGCCTTCCTCGTCGACGAAGTTCGCGACCGCGATCGGGCGGGACGGGGTGAACCCCCGCTCCTGGAGGGCGCGGATCGCCAGCAGGGAGGAGACCACGCCGAGCGGCCCGTCGTACGCCCCACCGTCGGGCACGGAGTCCAGGTGGGAGCCGGTGACGATGCCCTGGCCGGGGGCGGCATCGGGGTCGCCCCACCAGGCCCACTGGTTGCCGGCGCGGTCCTCTGTGAGGTCGAGGCCGAGCCCTGCGACCTCCCCGGTGAACCATTCGCGCAGGGTGTGGTCCTCGCGGGTCCAGGCGTAGCGGCGGTACCCGCCGGAGCGGTCGTCGCGGCCGACGGACTCCAGGTCCGCCCACAGGCGATCGAAGGTCATGACTGCCTCTCGAAGGGGTGCGTCAGCTGCCGTCGGACGTCAGCATGGTGGTGGTGAGGATGTCGATCACGACGGTCGGGTCGGTGTCGGGGTTCACGAACGCCATGCGCAGCGCCTTCTCTCCATCGTGGCGGGTGGGCAGGCACAGCACGACACCGTCGCGGGCGAGGCGGTTGGACCAGCGGTCATAGGCGGCATCGTCCCAGCCCGGCCGGTCGAACACCACCACGCTGAGCTCCGGTTCCAGCAGCAGGCGCAGGTGGTCCGCGTCCTCGATAGCGCGCGCGACGGTGCGCGCGCTCGCCAGGCACCGCTCCACCGCACGGGCGTAGGCCTCGGTGCCGTGGGAGGCGAGGGAGTACCACAGGGGCAGGCCGCGGACCCGGCGGGACAGGTGCGCGGCGAGGTCCGAGGGGTTCGACTCCCCGCGGTCGATGCTCTCCAAGTATTCGGCGTGCTGGGAGTGCGCGGCGGCGGCGTGCTCCGGTTCGCGGTACAGCAGGGCGCAGCAGTCGTAGGGGGCGAACAGCCACTTGTGCGGATCGACGATGAAGGAGTCGGCCCGCTCGATGCCGGCGAAGCGATCCCGAGTGCTCGGCGCGGCAAGTGCTGCTCCGCCGTAGGCACCGTCCACGTGCACCCAGACGTTGTGGGGGTGGGCCACCTCGACAACGGAGCCGATGTCATCGACGATCCCGGCGTTCGTGGTGCCGCCGGAGCACACCACGGCGACGATCTCCGGGTGCTCGGCGAGGACCTGGGCGAGGTTCTCCCCGGTGAGGTGGCGCCGCTCGTCGACCGGCACCTGGATCAGCTGCATGTCCAGCAGTTTCGCTGCGGAGGCGATCGAGGAGTGGGCGGTGGTCGCACAGGCCAGCGCCCACCCGGTGGCGGGGCGCTCACCGCGGTGTCGCTGGGCGCGATCGCGGGCGGCGGCGAGCGCGGACAGGTTCCCGATGGTGCCGCCGGAGACAAATACCCCGGCGGAGCTGTCCGGCCAGCCGAGCATACCTCGCAGCCAGTCGAGCACCTGGTTCTCGGCGTAGATGACGCCGGCCCCGGCGCCCCAGATGCCGCCGAAGACGTTCGCGGCGGAGACGGCGGCGTCAAAGGCGACGGAGGAGCGGGTGGGGGCTGAGGGGATGTAGGCGAGGTTCATCGGATGGTCCATCGCGGCGGTCGCGGGGACCATCGCGGCGTCGAACAGCTCCAGGGCGCGGGCGTGGCCGATGCCGCCCTCGGTGATGGTCTCGCCGATCTCTCGGTGCAGCTCCTCCGCGCTGCGCGGAGCAGTGTTCGGATCGGATCCGATGGCGGTGTGCGTCGCCGCCCACTGCAGGGCGCCGCTCACGGCGGCGGACTCGTCGCCCCAGGTGGGGGAGATGGGCAGGTGGCGCTGCAGGTCACCGGCCGCGCGGTCGAAGGCGCGCTGCTCCCTGCCGTGCGCCCCGATACGAGCATGCTCCGGGGGAACAGGGTCGGGGAGGGCCCGCCCGTCGGTAGGAGCAGGCATCGAGGTGGTTCGCAGGGTGGGCTCCGAGGTGCGAAGGGGGACGTCGTCGTTCACGATCCTCGATCCTTCCACGCCGATGCAGGGTCCGGGGTGGAGTTGCCGGTGCCAAGGAAACCTGCGCGCAAGGACGCGGGTCGGTCGGGAGGCGGGCCAGCCAGCCTGATCGGCGTCGCGCGCCTGGTTCAATGGACACCTGCTCCGGCCCGGTGCAGGGACAGCGAAGGAGTCGCCCATGAGCTTCGAGATCATTCACGACCCCCGGTCCGAAAGGTACTTCGCGGTGGAGGATGGCGTCGACGTCGGCGTCTTGACGTACGAGCGTCACCGTCGCCGCATCGACATCGTCCATACCGTCACCGACCCCGATGAGCGGGAGCGTGGCGTCGCCTCCGCCCTGTCCCGCCAGGCGTTCGAGGATGCTCGCGCGGAGAACCTGCGGGTGGTGGTGATCTGTCCGTTCGTGCAGAGCTGGCTGGAACGTCACCCGGAATACACCGACCTCGTGGTCGACGGCTGATCGACGAACTCGCGACGGAGGAGCGGGGAGGAGATCGGCGATCAGGTGCTGGGGTGCTGCCGACCCCATCACCCCACGCGATATTGTCCATTCGCGGTTCCATCCAGGCAGATATTGAACCGCGAGTGGACAATCCCGTCGCCGCGGGGCAAATGCAAGGGGTCGGCGAGGGGATTCGCGACACCCCGAGGCGAGAAACTGTCGGCAGGGGGACCGGGATCGTCTGGAGCGGGAACGGAATCAGGACCGGGGCCGACGTACTCTCGACGGATGGACGCACTGGAGATCCTCACCGACGCCGCGAATCGCCCCCGGGAGGCGGCCGACGCTCTGCGCGGCACGCTCACCGCGGAGCAGGCGAACGCCCACCCGCTCGGGCACCCGAACTCGATCGCGTGGCTGCTGTGGCACAGCGGCCGCGAGATCGATGTGCAGCTCGCCGCCCTGAGCGGCGGCGCGGAGGTGTGGAGCGCGGGTGGCTGGGCAAAGCGCACGGGACTCGGCGCCGCGGGCGCCCACATCGGGTACGGCCACTCCGAGGATGAGGCCCGCGCGATACGCGTCGAGGACCCGGCGTTGCTCCTGGACTACTTGGAGGAGACTCTGACGGCGCTCCTTGAGTACCTGCACCGGCTCGATGCAGGCAGCCTCGGCGAGGTGGTCGATGACCAGTGGGATCCGCCGGTGACCCGTGGCGCCCGGCTCGTGAGCATCATCGACGACGCAGTCCAGCACCTCGCACAGGCGCGGTACGTGGCGGGGATGCCGCAGGTGCCCTGAGGGGATGAACGCGGAGGGTGCAGCTCCGATGCCGAACGCGCAGCAGCGGCCGCCCCGGGGCAGGGGCGACCGCTGTCGTTAGGAGGGGTCAGTGGCCGTAGCCGCCGGACTCCTCCGCGTCGGTCTCCTGCGCGTCGGCAGGCGAATCGTGCTGCTCGGCCTCGTCGGCGGCGAGATGCTTCGTTCCCTCATCGACGGGGTCGCTCGGGCCGTCGCCTGCAGGCTGGGCCTTGCCCTCGGCGGGGTGGGAATCCCCGGCGTCGGGCGTGCTGGCCGTTTCCTTCTCGTCGGGGCTCATGCGTTCTCCCCGATGGTGCCGCGGAGGCCCGCCTCGCGCTCCTCGAGCTTGAGGGCGGTCCCCAGCGCTAGGAATGTCGGGGCCCACTGGCCGATGAACACGCCCCACCGATCCGACTGCGCCTTCGAGTCGAAGCGGGACAGGCGAGAGAGCGCCCAGGAGGCGTAGGAGAGACCGATGGACGCGAGCCCAGCGGTGTAGAGGTGATCGGACTTCAGGCCCAGATCTGACAGTGTGCGCAACATGCTCATCCTCTTCTCAGGAGAGTTCACGGGGACCGGTCGGCCCCCATGTGCGCGCCGACGTAGCGGGGTGTCGGACTCTGCGACGTAATCACGCGAACCTGGGTGTCCGCAGGGACGATGGACGCACAAAAGCCTCACACCAGACCACATCAGATCCTTCGGCTCCTGAACGCTCGAGCGTCGGACCCCGTTCGTAGACTGTCCCGGTGACTTCCACCGATGCCTACGAACCCGGTCCGGATCGCGGACTGGAGCGGACGCCGCCCCAGGATCTGCCCGCCGAACGAGGTGTTCTGGGCGGGATGATGCTCTCCAAGGACGCCATCGCCGACGTCGTCGGGAAGGTGCATGCGGAGGACTTCTACCGGCCCGCCCACGAGACGATCTTCCAGGCCATCGTGGAGCTGTCCAACCGGGGGGAGCCGGCGGACCTGGTCACCGTTTCCGATGAGCTGACGAAGACGGGGGAGTTGCAGCGCATCGGTGGCGGCGCCTACCTCGCGGACCTGATCGACATGGTGCCGACGGCCGCGAACGCAGGTTTCTACGCGGAGATCGTCTCCGAGCGTGCGGTGCTGCGCCGCCTGGTGGAGGCGGGTACCCGCATCGTCCAGCTCGGGTACGCCAGC
Source organism: Brachybacterium sp. (assembly GCA_030538435.1). GTDB lineage: Bacteria > Actinomycetota > Actinomycetes > Actinomycetales > Dermabacteraceae > Brachybacterium. The sequence goes on along the minus strand of JAUNUA010000019.1, from coordinate 9,632 downwards.
GACGGCGGCGAGGTTGTCGACGTCATCAATGAGGCGCAGGCGCAGGTCTACAACGTCACCGAGCGCGGTCAGCGGGAGGACTTCGTTCCGCTCGGGGATGTTCTTGAGCCGACGATCGGGGCGATCGAGGCGGCTGCCGCCCGTGGTGGCGAGGTCACGGGTGTGCCGACCGGGTTCACCGAGTTCGATGAGCTCACCCAGGGACTGCACGCCGGGCAGATGGTGATCTTCGCGGGTCGTCCCGCCATGGGTAAGACGACGCTCGGGATGGACGTGATGCGCAGCGCCGCGATCCACAACGGCATGGCTGCCTGCCTGTTTTCCCTGGAGATGGACAAGGTCGAGATCACGATGCGTCTGCTGTCCGCGGAGTCGCAGGTGCCGATGCATCGCATGCGCTCGGGGGAGATGGACGACCGGGACTGGCAGAACCTGGTGCGCGCCGAGAGCCGGGTGCGGGAAGCGCCGCTGTTCATGGACGACTCGGCGAACATGTCGCTGATGGAGATCCGAGCGAAATGCCGGCGTCTGAAGCAGCAGCATGATCTGAAGCTGGTGGTCATCGACTACCTGCAGCTGATGAGCTCCGGGAAGCGTGTGGAGTCCCGCCAGCAGGAGGTCAGCGAGTTCTCCCGCGCGCTGAAGCTGCTCGCGAAGGAGATCGAGGTGCCGGTCATTGCGATCTCGCAGCTGAACCGCGGCAATGAGCAGCGCACCGACAAGAAGCCCATGATGAGTGACCTGCGCGAATCCGGGTCGATCGAGCAGGACGCGGACCTCATCGTCCTCATCCACCGCGAGGACTACTACGAGAGGGAGTCCCCGCGCGCCGGGGAGGCGGACCTGATCGTCGCGAAGCACCGCAACGGCGCCACCCGCACGATCGCAGTCGCATTCGAGGGCCAGTACTCCCGGTTCAAGGACATGGCCGGGGGCGGGTTCGCGGGGTGATGTTGAGGTGCAGAGAAGATTGAACTCTTGCTCGATAAACTTTACGTTGCGTAAGCACTCGATCAGCGCGACGGTGCCCTCCTTCTCGTGGACGCGAGAAGGTTGTGGCGTGCGGTGGCCGGCAGATATTTGCCCACAGCGAGGTACGCGACTGCGGAGACGCACATGACGCCGGCACTCCTGGTCTCGGTATCGGCGTTGATCTTCACTGTCGCGAGCTTCTGGTGGCTTCAAGCTCGGCGCGGAGAACTTACGCTGTCGGGCATTCCCGCGTTCTCAGGCTACATTTCGATCCGCCGCCGGATCGGTATCAGAATTCCGATCTTGCTGTACAACACCGGGGCACTAACGCGACTCGTCGACGAGTTGCGACTGGTTTTTCCTTCATGGGACCCCGGCCAAGCCGAGTGGCAGACCTTTCATCCAACCCTCAAGCCACAGTCTGGTGACAACGACACTGAGGACTTTGCTGGTCCCTATCCGATCGATGGACGCCGTGCAGCAATGCGATTCGTCCAGTTCACGTACCCGTTCGGGAGCACGCTGCCAGAGCCTCGGGAGACGCTCTGTCGAGTCGAAGCCCGCCTCGACGGATCGTCGACTTGGACGGAGGTGGGCTCCTTCACCCTGCACCTAAGCCACATGGCTTCCCCGGATCGCTTTCTTACCTATCGGAACAGCGACGATTCATGTGAGGGCGAGCCCGAGTCCACGTACTTGGCGTGGAGCACGTTGGCGGATAGTCGCGGCCTCGGCGCCCCGTGGAGGGATGGCACGGCATCCGACGCGGGAGATGGCGGCGAAGGAAGTGCCTGAACCGGACGCAACGCATCGCGGAATATTGGGAGGCTCAGCAGTGCCTCAGATTGACACCAGCCAAGCGCATGCCCGACCTAGCTAAGGTGCCCGATGGCCGCGCGAATGTCCTCGGCGACCAGCTCCGGCTGTTCCCAGCCGGCGAAGTGCCCGCCGCGCTCGAGCGTGGTCCAGTGGACGATGGTGTCGGTCTGCTCGACGAGTCGGCGAATCGGGAGCCCGAAGTCGTCGGGCATCACAGCGATAGCGGTGGGAACGGTCGACGGGGTGAGCGGTTCAGCCCAGTTCGGCAGCCCGTACTTGTAGTACCTGGCCGAGGAACCGGCGGTGCGGAAGAACCAGTAGATGGACGCCACCGTCAGCATTTCGTCGCGATCGAGCACCTCCTCGGGGTCACCTGATGCGGCGGACCAGTCCTTGAAGCGCTCCACGATCCAGGACATCTGACCCACGGGGGAGTCGGTGAGCGAGTAGGCGAGGGACTGCGGACGGGTGCTCTGCAGCATCGCGTAGGCCCCAATCTCGTAGGTGTAGCGGTACCCGTCCTGAACGGCCCTCGCCTCGTCGGGGTCGGACATATCCGCAGTCTCCTCGGTCAGCTCCTCACCCCCGAGCATGCCGGTGGTGTGGATCCCAGCGACGTGCTCGGTGTGGCGCAGGCCCATCTCGCGGGCTACACCGGCGCCCGTGTCGTAGCCGTGCACGAGGTAGCGGTCGTAGCCGAGGCGGCCCATGAGCTCAGCGAACGCGTCCGCGACCCGGGTCAGGGTCCAGTCCACCACAGGACCGGATATCCCGAATCCCGGGATGGTGGGGACGATGACGTCGAAAGCCTGGCCATTGCCGGACGGTTCGGTGAGCAGCGGGATCATCGACAGAAAGTCCGTCGGGCCGCTGGGCCAGCCGTGCAGCAGGAGCAGCGGCGCCGCGTCGGGGCGTGCGGAGCGGACGTGGAAAAAGTGGACGTCATGCCCGTCGATCGAGGTGGTGAACTGCGGCACGGAGTTGATCCGCGCTTCCTGGGCCCGCCAGTCGAACGACTCCCGCCAGTGCTTCGCCAGTGCCCGCGAGTAGTCGAGGGGGAGGCCGTCGGACCAGCCGGCATCGGGGTTCTCGTCGGGCCAGCGGGTCGCGTCGAGTCGACGGTGGAGCTCGTCGATCTCTGCCTGGTCGACGGACAGGGTGAAGGGTCGGATGAGTGCGTCGGTCTGTGATCTGCTGTTCATGACCTCATCCTTCTCCGTAAACCGGACGGTTTCTGTCCTCGAAGAAGTGGGCAGCTGGACCGGGTCGTTCGGCGAGGAGACGGGGAAAGCTCCGCCATTTCTGCGGGGAGGTGATCGCTTGGTATGCCAAGGCCGCGATCGCCATGACGAGGGAGAGCAGCGCCCCGCCGCCTACACTAGTGACATGTCTGAGTCCCGCATTGTTTCCGACCATCGCGTGATGGGCGGGGTCCCGTGTGTGCGTGGGACTCGCGTACCTGCAGCAACCCTGGTCGGACTCCTCGCTCAAGGGCTCACCGTCGAACAGATCCTGGACGACTATCCGACTCTGAGCAGCGACGATGTCCGGGCTGCTCTGGAGTTCGCGGCCGCCGCCGTGAGTGAGCGGCAGTTGCCGCTGCGCACACCGGCATGAAGTTCTTGCTCGACGAGTGCCTCAGCCAGCGTCTACACCGCCCCTTCAGCACGCTGGCCACGACGTCACGCATGTCGTGGACGTCGACCTCGCCGGTCACGTCGACGACGATGTTCTCGAGGCCGTGCTCACCGACGGCCGAATCCTTGTCTCATCAGACACCGACTTCGGAGAACTCCTCGCCTGAACCGGAGGCCCGCTACCCAGTGTGATCCTCCTGCTCCAAGGCAATCGCGCCGCAGAACATGAGGCTTCCACCGTGCTGAACAACCTCGATCGCATCGAAGACGACCTGCGGGCCGGAGCTATCGTCGTCTTTACCAACGACAACATCCGCATCCGCACGCTCCCGATCTCGAACTGACGCAACGCGCGCTATGCCGTTGAGCTCGCCTGGAGTTGGCACACACTCGAGGTCAGGGGCGAATTCTGCACAGTACCCAGGAGGCGAGTGTCCACTGCTCGTTACGCCGCGACTCGGAGTAAGTGACGGGGCCGGGGAATCGCAGGTCGAGCTCGTGGACAGCCGGCCCGACGAATGGGCAGCGCGGTTCCGTGCGATCCACGAGAAGGTCCGGGGGATACTCGGCGCAGACCCCCGGATCGAGCACATCGGCTCCACCGCGGTGCCGGGGCTGTCGGCGAAGGACGTCGTCGATGTTCTCATCGGCGTCGAGCCAGATGCCGTCGCGCCGACAACACCGATCCTCGCGGAGCACGGATTCGATCGTGACGGCCAGCGGGACGGCCACGGGTGGCTTGCCCGGACGACCGACGGCGATCTGCGCGAGGATGTCCCCACCACGTACCGCATCGAAAGGGACGGTGAGCACCCGATGGTCTGGTCCCACCTGCTCACGTTCCTCGGGTCCCTGCTGGTGTGCTGCGGCGCCGTCTGGCAGATCCTCAACGAGGCCCGTGACTGGTACCGGCAGATGGAGAGCACTCTGCAGGCTCTCGATGACCTGACTCAGGAGCGCGTCGAGCTGCTGGAGCGCGTGCAGCAGGTGCAGCCCTGGATGGTCTGGAAGCGTCGGGCCCTGTCCCGGGCGGCGTGGGAGGACGCGGAGGTGGTGCTCACCGCGGAGGAGAAGGCGGAGCTGCAGAGCAGCGACCGCGCCGGCTGGGCGTGGACGGTCGTCTTCCTCGGCTCGTTCGCGCTGCTCATCGGCGCCGGCATTCAGCTGTTCGCCGCGGTGTGAATCGGGTGGTCGACCCGGCAGGTCCCGACGGCGTCTGCGCGTTAGAAGAGCCCATTGTCGTTCCGTGAGGTCTCCGGGATCACCTGCAGCACATCCCAGTGCTCGATGATCCTGCCGTTCCCGTCGAGCCGGAAGATGTCGATCCCGGCGTAGTCATCGGAGCCGGGCCACCTCTGGTGGCAGTGCAGGATGACATGGTCACCCTCGGCGAACACCCGCTTGAACTCCACGGATTTGTCCGGGTACTCCGCGGCCATCCGCTCGAAGTACTCGACGAACGCGTCCTTGCCGTCGGCCACATGCGGATTGTGCTGGATGTACTCATCCCCCGCGTAGCGCTCAAGCGCTTCCCGTGGCCGGCGCTGATTGAACATGAGGTCGTAGAACGCTGTCACCGTCTCCTTGTTGCGCTCCAGATCCGTCGTCATGGCACCCTCCCCGTCCGGTGGGCGCTGCCCGCCCACGCACTCCGGTCTCGGTACGAGCATTCCAGACGGCTGGGTCATCCGCGTCGCTTGACCCTCACGCGGCGTCAGGCAGCAGGCTCGGTGCCATGATCGAGATCGTGCCGGAAGAACACCCCGCGAAGCCCCTCACCGTCGGCCACGTGGCCGAGCTGGTGGGTGTCAGCGTGCGCACCTTGCACCACTGGGACCAGATCGGCCTGGTGACACCCTCCGGGCGGAACTGGGCGGGGTACCGCCTGTACGACGCCGACGACGTCGCCCGGATCTACCGGGTGCTCGTCCACCGCGACCTCGGTCTGCCGCTCGCAGACATCCGCCGGATCCTCGACGACCCGTCTGTGGACGCCCGCGAGCACCTCACCCGGCAGCGCGACCAGGTGGCCGACCGCATCGACCACCTGCGATCAACCCTGCGCGCCGTCACCACAATGATCGAGAGGATCGACATGACCAGCGACAATTCCCGCACCACCAATGTGACCATCAGCCCCGAGGAGCAGGCCCGCATCTTCGGGACCGACTGGGATCCCGCCTGGCAGGACGAGGCCAGGGAGCGCTGGGGCGACAGCCCCCAGTGGGCCGAGTCCGTGCGGCGGACCCGCGACTGGGGCGCGACCGAATGGCAGCAGGTGAAGGCCGACGTCGATGCGCTCGACGCCGACTGCGCCACTGCTCTGCGCAATGGCGTGGAACCCGGTTCCCCGGAGGCGAACGCGCTCGCCGAGCGGCACCGGGAAAGTGTCGCCGTGCACTACGACTGCACCCACGCGATGCACGTGCTGCTGGGCCGGATGTACACCGAGGACCCCCGCTTCGCCGAGCATTACGACTCCCGGATGCCCGGGCTCGCCGCATGGTTGCGCACCGCGATCGAGGAGAATGCCCGCGCTCACGGAGTCGACCCGGAGACCGCCCGCTGGGAGTGAGCACCGGGCGCCCGCGCCCCGTCGGGACCTGTCACCCGCGAACCATTGCCGTGGTTGACAGGTCCCGTCGGTAGGTATCGCATGGGCACATGGAGATTCGGCTGCGGCGCATCTACGACGACCCATCGGACGAGGACGGCGCGCGTGTGCTCGTCGACCGGCTCTGGCCGCGCGGAGTCAGCAAGGACCGGGCCGATCTGGACGCCTGGATCAAGGACGTCGCCCCGTCGGACGACCTGCGCCACTGGTACGGCCACGACCCCGCCAAGTTCGAGGAGTTCGCCGAGCGGTACTGCCACGAGTTGGACTCCGACGCCGGACGGGCGGCCCTGCAGGAAGTACGGGATGCCGCGACGGGGGAGAGCATCACCCTGCTGACGGCAACCAAGGACCTCGACCTCAGCCACCTGGTGGTCCTGAAGTCCGTGCTCGAGAGTACGGGCGCATCGACGTGACCGCTCGCGACCCCACCATCCTCGCCACCTCGGGCGGCTACCGGACGCCGGACTTCGGGGACCGGGAGCTGACGCCGCTCGTGCACTGCGCTGCGGAGCTCTCCGGCGCGGAGGGCAAGCCGAAGGTCTGCCATATCCCGACGGCGAACGGTGACCAGCACTGGATGTCCGGGATCGTGGCCGAGGCCGGGCAGAAAGCCGGCTTCGACTGGTGCACCCTGCACCTGTTCGCGGAGCCCACCGTCAAGGACGTCGAGGGTCTTGTGCTGGACCAGGACGTCATCTGGGTCAACGGCGGTTCGGTCGTGAACCTGTTGGCTGTGTGGCGCGCGCACGGCCTGGAGAGGATCCTCCGCCGTGCCTGGGAGGCCGGGGTGGTGCTCGCCGGCATCAGCGCGGGCTCGCTGTGCTGGTTCCGCGGCGGGCCCACCGACTCCTTCGGACCGCCGCTGCGCACGATCACGAATGGACTCGGCTTCCTCCCCTACGGCAACGGTGTCCACTACGACGGGGAGCCGGGGAGGCGCCCCCGCGTCCACGAGGACGTGCGACGCGGTGTGTTCGACGAGGTGCACTGCACCGACGACGGCGCGGGGATGATCTACCGC
>JAUNUA010000019.1:0-2538 GCA_030538435.1 Brachybacterium sp. | reverse complement strand
GACGTACCCGGCGCCCGCGGGTACATCGTCACGCGCGACGGCGAGGACGTCGTCGAGCAGGTGCAGGAGGCGCGGCGGCTCACCTGATCTGCACGGAATGGCGTCCAGCGGCACGGAGCCTGCGTATGTGCAGTTCGCGTGCTGCTGGACGCCGGTATGTGCAGACGAACCGCTGGCGACGCCCCGTACCCGGCCCTTACGTTCCCCTCCGCAGCGCGCGAAGGCTGCTGCTGAGGCCCTAGCCCCCGAGTTCCGCGGTGATGATCTCCGCCGCGCGGGCGGCCCCGTCCTCCTGGGCGTCCTCTGCCTGGATGGTGCGCGCCCTGTCGCGGATCTCATCTTCGAACAGCACCCGGTAGAGCGCTCGCCGGAACCGCCGGGCGTCCCCCTGCAGGTCGGAGGGGAACAGCTCGATGGCGCTGCCGCGCCGCGCCGCCTCCGCGACGTTCCACCGCTGCTCGGTCGAGAGTCCCATCCCGATGAACGGCACACCGGTCGCCTGCGCCGTCTGCACCGTCCCCTGCCCACCGTGCAGCACCGCCGCGTCCACCAGCCCGCCCAGCCGGTGCGCCGGCAGCAGATCCACCAGGTGCACGTTCGGCGGGACCCGGTGCTCGTCCCCGGGCTTCAGCAGTCCGCGGATCGGTGCCACCACCTGCACCGGGAGACCGGCGACGGCCCGCATCGCCGCGCGCGCCAGCGCCCGCGTCCCCGAGGACCCGAAGGCCATGTACACCAGCGGCTGCGACCCCGCGGCGAGCTCACGGACAATGCCGGGAACCTCGCCGGGCAGATGGGCGAAGATCGGCCCGATCAGTCGATGGTCCGGCGGCAGGGCAGCGTCTGCGACCTCGAAGGCCGTGGATGTCAGCAGCGTGACGTCGCCGCGGAAGAACTCCGCGAGGGTGGGGGAGAGGTCGACCCCATGCCGCCGCGCCACCGCGATCACACCCCGCGGGGTGAGCGGCCAGCGGGAGAACACCCGGTCGAACAGCGGTGTGAGCAGGGGGTTCAACCACCGGCCGACAGTCCGACCCGGCAGCACCGGGGCGACGAGCCCCGCATCGAACGCCGGCCGGGACAGCGCGAACGGCACCGGGTAGAACAGGGGTATCCCCTCAGCGCGGGCAGAGATGGTCGAGGTGGGGTTCGTGCCGTGGACGACGGCGACCGCCCCGGTCTGCTGGATCGCCTCCCGCTCGCGTGCCACCCGCGCCTCCACCAGCTCGGCGGTGAAGGGGTGGCGGATGCCCCGCTCCTGGTCCAGAGCCATCACCTGCGCGACCTGCGCCGCCGTGAGCTCCGCCGTCCCGTGCAGCAGCGGGAACCCCGCCGTACGGACGTGATCGAGATGAGCGGTGTCGTGGGCGAGGAACACCGGCGTGAGGGTCGCGGGGAGAGCGCGGGCGACCTCGATCATCCGCGTGACCTCGGCGAGATTGAAGCCGATCGGGGTGAATAGCACCGTGCGGGCCCGTCGGGGGTCACCAGATTCGTTGCAGTGGGGTCGCCGGTGGTCGGGGGTGGAGCCGGCCCGGGGCGCGGGAGGATCGTCGGAACCTGTGGGGTGTGCAGCCACGGCGGACCTCCTCATTCATGGACCAGTTAGTTCAAGAATAGGATGGAAGGGCCCGACGCGCCAGGCCCGGCCCGCCCGTGCTGGCGTATCCCACCCGAAGCGGCGGACCGAGCACCCCGTCCCGGGTGCGCCGGATCCGACGCATTCGACAAGGTGCGCTGAACCCAGTGAACCCACCCCGACCCTCGTACTCGATGCGACCGTCCCGCCGGGAGGCCCGATGCCGCGACCTGCGCGCCCCATGGACCCGCGGCGCCGCGAGGCCCTGCTGACCGTCGCCGCGGAAGCCTTCCTCCGCGAGGGCTACGACGCAGCGTCCATGAACGAGATCCTGCGTGTGGCAGGCGTCGCCAAGTCGTCCGTCTACCACTACATCGGCGACAAGCGAGCCGTGTTTGAGGCAACGCTCGAGGATCGGCTGACGCTCCTCAGAGCTCACGCCGCCCTTCCCGATCCGCAGTCGCTGGCAAGCAGCACGTTCTGGCCTGCGGTCGCCGCGCTCCTTGAGGCTCTCACCGCCGCGTCCGAGGCAGACCCGCGCACGCTGCAGGCCGGGCGCCTCCTTCATCTTGCTGACGCGCCACCGGTTCCTGCCCTGGCTGCCGTCCGCGAGATGCTCACCGACTGGGCCCGACGGATGCTGGAGCGCGGCCGCAGCCTCGGCGTGGTCGACGTCGCGATGGACGCGGAGGTGCAACTGCGCCTCGCCGCCACGGTAGCGATCGAGATGGACCGGATGGCGCTCGCCGACGGGGCGTCTGCCGCCACCCACGACCTCGCGCTGGAGGTGCTGCAGCGCCTGCTGACGCCGCGACCGTTCGTTTGAGCGGCTGACTATGCATCGAATGGCGTCCGGGAGCACGGCGCCCGCCCATTCGCGGGCGCCGTGCTCCTGGACGCCGTTTCGTGCTGCTCCGGTCGGCCGAGAGTGCTTGGCGGCGGGTTGTGGGTTAGGCGGT
>JAUNUA010000299.1 GCA_030538435.1 Brachybacterium sp. | reverse complement strand
GCAGGCCCCGTGGACAATGACGACGCGAACGATGAGGTCGACCACGCTCCATCGGATGACACGCACCTGCCGTCGGACCGCGGACATGACCCATCGGACCCCGAGCACTCCCCGTCGGACAGCGACGACCGGGCGGGGACCGTCGAGCAGACGGACACCGACACCAACGCACCTGCAGATGTGCGGCAGCAGGACCGGACCGATGACACGGAGGAGGACGCGTCCGACGTGTCGGGGCCGATGATCGTCCCCGGGCGCCGCGATGCATCCCCGGACGCCGAGCCGTTCGAGCACCCCAGCACCCCACTCTCGGGCAGTTCGCTGTGGCGGGACGTGGTGGGCATCGCACTGGACAGCGACACCAAGAAGTCCGGCTACGAAGTCGCCCCGCGGCACAGCCAGCAGCAGTCCCGACAAGCCCCGTGGATCCTCATCGGTGCCCTGCTCGTCGTCATCCTGGCTGCGGTCCTCGCCATCACCACGATCACCTCCGCGCTCCGCGGCGACCGCGGGACCGCCCCCACCGGGTCGGCCGCCGAGAGCACAGCAGTGGTCACGCACCCGGAGGTGCCCGGCGACGACGTGACCGTCGCTGTCCCGTCCGAGTCGATGCCCAGCCCCACGGACCTCCCCGTCCTCTGACATGGCCTGGGACCGCAGCGACCGATCGCAGCGGGCGCGGCGACGCGCCGTCGCGATGCGCCGCGGGCTGCGCGGCCTCACCTCCGCTGTGGGGATGCCCCTGCCGCTCCTGGTCGTGATCCTAGGGCTCGCCGCCGCGATGGGCCTGCTGCTGGCCTACTCCTTGCAGCTGGCCACCGGCACCCCCGTCGGCAGCGGCTCGGACGCCACCGTCAATGGCCGCCATACCGTCTCCGGTGCACCGGTTCTTGACGAGTCGACGCTGGGGGACGAGGTGCAGCTCCTGGTCGAGACCGGCGGCATGAACGCCCCCGCGACCTTTGACGTCGCCCAGTGTTTGGCGGAGCAGGACATCACCGAGCCGGTCGTTGCGATGGAGGAGATGCAGTGGGGTCCGGAGCTCGAGCCCGGGTGGCTGATCATCCACGATGACCGCACGCCCCAGGAGGTCCTGACCGACGGGGGACCCGTTGCGGTCACGCTGGTGCGTGAAACGTGCGGCACCTCGCCCGATGGTGACGCTGCGGACACCCGTTTGTGGGCGGGATCTGCCATGCTCTACCAGACCACTCCCTGACCTTTCGCCCATCGCATCGACTGCCCGTCCTCGAGCCACCGCGTCCGCCGCGACCGAGGACCCCCGAAGGAGGACCGCTTATGAGCGACCAGATCAAGCCCCTGAACATCCTGGGGTCCCTCGCCACCGACACTGAGGACGCGCAGACCACCAAGGAAGCCGAGCAGGCGTCCCCCGCCGAGGAGTCACCCCTGCACGAGATCGTCATCATCGGCTCCGGTCCCGCCGGCTACACCGCCGCGATCTACGCGGCGCGCGCCGAGCTGCGCCCGGTGGTGGTTGCCGGTGCGCTCGAGGCCGGGGGCGCCCTGATGACAACCACCGAGGTGGAGAACTACCCCGGCTTCGTTGACGGTGTGATGGGCCCGGAGCTGATGACCACGATGCAGGAGCAGGCGGAGCGCTTCGGCACCGAGGTGCTGTACGAGGACGCCGTCGCGGTGGACCTCGACGGCCCGGTGAAGACCGTGACCCTGCAGGACGACACGGTGCTGCGTGCGCGCACCGTGATCATCGCGACGGGCTCGGCGTACAAGCGGCTCGGGGTGACGGGAGAGTCCCGCCTGTCCGGCAAGGGGGTCAGCTGGTGCGCAACCTGCGACGGGTTCTTCTTCAAGGACCGGGAGATCGTAGTGGTCGGTGGCGGGGACAGCGCCGTCGAGGAGGCGACGTTCCTGACCCGCTTCGCGACTCACGTGACGCTGGTCCACCGGCGTGACCAGCTGCGGGCCTCGAAGATCATGCAGCGCCGCGCGGAGCGCGATCCGAAGCTCACCATCATGTATGACACCGAGCTGGTCAGCATCGACGGGGACGAGGCAGTGGAGTCCGTGACCCTGCGCAGCACCACCACCGGCGAGGAGCAGACCATGCAGGTCGCCGCGGTGTTCCAGGCCATCGGTCACCTTCCGCGCTCGGACCTGTTCCGCGACGTCATCACGCTCGACGACCAGGGCTACATCCAGGTGCAGGGCAGGTCCACCCTCACCTCCCTCGACGGCGTATTCGCCTGCGGCGACGTCGTCGACCACACCTACCGGCAGGCCATCACGGCCGCCGGTTCCGGATGCCAGGCTGCGCTGGACGCGGAGCGCTACCTCTCTGATCTCGACATCGACATCGCGGAGCCCGCCGGGGTTGCCACCTCCGTCTGAGACCCCCACCGCGCGTCACCCACGCCTCCATGTCCGAACACGCCGCGCCCAGTCCTGCACTGCCGGTGGTATGCCTGGTAACCGCCCCGTGGGCGGGACCGTGTCGTCCAGCGGAGATCGTCCTGCGCGAACTTGGTCGGAAGCACGTCGGGCGGATCCTGTCCTGCCGCGTGGACATCTCGCGCGGCACCGACCTGGTGGCGACGCCCCTCAGTCCGACAGGGGAGGATGCGGACACCGGGTTACGAGCAATG
>JAUNUA010000298.1 GCA_030538435.1 Brachybacterium sp. | reverse complement strand
CCTCCAGCTCGATGGCTCGCACATCGGAGACGGCGAGGTAGGTGTGCAGGGCCGCTTCCAGCACGAGCGGCTCGGTGCCAGCGGTGACGGTGAGCGTCACCTGCAGCGACTCGCGGGAGAGGACGACAGCGAGCGCGGCGGAGGTGCCCTGGCCGGTCGGGTCGGCCCCACGGAGCTCCAGCTCGAGGGTCACCACGTCCCCATCCCCGTGAACGGCTCCGCCCGCGTCACTGTCTCCCCGGTGGGCGGCGATGAGGTCCCAGCGGTGGGTGCGCAGCCAGCCGTGGGCGGGGCTGGTCCGCCCGTCCCTGCCCGGTCCGAACCAGGGGCCGATCAGCGGGATGCCCCCGCGGATCGCGGCCCCCTCGGCGTGCACGGCCTCCGCGCTCGTCCACAGCAGGTCGTCTCCGCCGGCGGGGATCCAGCTGGTCAGATGGGCGCCGTCCCGGTGGAGGATCGCCGCGCAGGCCGGCGTCGACACCTCCACCGCGGGCGTTCCATGGCGCTCCACGTGGCGGACGCCGGGCGGCAGGTCTGGTGACGTTGACGTGGCCATCAGCCCACCGCCGCAATGGGGACGGCGACCGGTGAGCCGGAGCCATCGCGCCGACCGAGGGGGGCCGGCAGGTCCACCGGTTGACCCGCTTCGGAGCAGGCGCGGGCGGGGCTCGGCACCACCCAGGCGCCGATCAGCGCGTCCTCGCCGCGCAGGAAGCGGTGGCAGCGCACCCCGCCGGTGGCGCGTCCCTTGGCGGGGTACTCGGTCAGCTCCGTCGTCTTCAGCGAGCCCGTCTGGGTGAGTGCCAAGGCGCCGGAGGACCCTGCGATGGTGACGACCTCCGCCGGTCGTGTCACGTCGATGGCGGTGAAGGCGATGACCTGCGCGCCGTCGGTCAGCTTGATGCCGGCGACCCCGCCCGCACCGCGGCCCTGCGGCCGGACCCCGGAGGCGGGGAAGTGCAGCAGCTGGGCGTGGGAGGTGACGAGCACGAGGTCCATGTCCGTGTCGTCCTCGAGGTCGACGGCCCCCACCACGGCATCCCCGTCCTTCAGGGCGATGATGTCGAAGCCGTCGTTCTTCGGGAAGTCCAGCTGGACGCGCTTGACGATGCCGGCGCGGGTGCCGAGCGCGATCGTCCCGCCGCGTTCCAGGTCCGACGGGGCGGCGCGCACGATCGAGACGATCCGCTCGCCACGCTCGAGGGTCACCAGGTCCGCGAGCCGGGTTCCGCCCGCGAGCGAGGGCGGGCCGGCGGCCGGGGCGAGCGTCGGCAGGTCCACGACCCCCAGGTGCAGCAGGCGGCCGGTGTCGGTGACGACCCCGATGCTGGAGCGGGCCGAGGTGAGGACGTCCGCGACGACCACGTCGTGCGCGCTGCGCGCCCCGTCCCGCACGAGGGGGTCGGTGTCGGTGGTGCGGGCGATGAGGCCGCTGCCGGACAGCAGCACCCGGCACGGCTCGTCCTTCACCTCCAGGTCACCGCTGGCCGCGGGAGCGGGGGCGGAGCTGCTCTCCAGCAGCACGGTGCGGCGCGGAGTGCCGTGTGCGGCGGCGACCGCCGCGAGCTCCCCGGAGACGACGCCCCGCAGGACCTCCTCCGAGCCGAGGATCCCCTGCAGCTCCTCGATCTCGGCGCGCAGCTCGTCGCGCTCCGCCTCCAGCTCGATGCGGGAGAACTTGGTGAGGCGCCGCAGGCGCAGCTCCAGGATGTACTCCGCCTGCGGCTCGGACAGATCGAACACCGTCATCATGCGGTCGCGGGCGACGCCCGCGTCGTCGCTGGAGCGGATGATCTGGATGACCTCGTCGATGTCGAGGATCGCGATCAGCAGGCCCTCCACCAGGTGCAGGCGTTCGCTGCGCTTGCGGAGACGGTGCTCGGTGCGCCGGCGCACGACCTCCAGGCGGTGTGCGACGAACACCTCCAGCAGGGCCTTCAGGCCCAGCGTGCGGGGCTGTCCCTCGACCAGCGCGACATTGTTGATGCCGAAGGAATCCTCCATCGGCGTGTGCTTGTACAGCTGCTCCAGCACCGCCTCCGGGTTGAAACCGGACTTCACGGTCATCACCAGGCGCAGACCGTGGTGACGGTCGGTCAGGTCCTGGTAGTCGGAGATCCCCTGGACCTTCTTCGCCTGCACCGCGTCACGCAGCTTCTCGGCGACCTTCTCCGGACCCACCAGGTAGGGAAGCTCCGTCACCACGATGCCCTTGCGGCGGCTGGTGATGCTCTCGATGCGGGCGGTCGCCCGGATCCGGAAGGACCCGCGGCCGGTGCGGTAAGCATCCCGCACCCCGTCGAGCCCCACGATCCGCCCGCCCGTCGGCAGGTCGGGGCCGGGCACCAGGCGCATCAGGTCCTCGAGGGAGGCATCCGGGTGGTCGATCAGGTGACGGGCGGCGGCGACCACCTCCACCAGGTTGTGAGGGGCCATGTTGGTGGCCATCCCCACCGCGATCCCCGAGGCGCCGTTGACCAGCAGGTTCGGGAACTGGGCGGGAAGGACCTGCGGCTGCAGCAGCTGGTTGTCGTAGTTGGGGACCATCTCGACGACGTCCTCGTCGAGGGTCTGGGTCATCAGCTGCGCGGCCGGCGCCGGCCGCGCCACGGGGGAGCGCGCGGCCGCCGGG
>JAUNUA010000018.1:10920-19844 GCA_030538435.1 Brachybacterium sp. | reverse complement strand
GTGCTCCCCACCTCGCCCCACCCGGGTCCGGTAACCGCCTGACCTGCAGTGTCGTCAGGCCATCCCTCTCCTGCCACAGCGCAGAGCGGCGCGGAGAACCCCGCCTCTCCTCCGACAACAGGTCCCTCCGACGGAATCCACTCCACTGCGCCCCACCTCTGTGACCTGGGGCGTTGTAGATCACTGGCCCGATGTCGACCAGACTATTGCCAGGTGGTGGGGGTGAGTGGGGTAAAGTGGGGCGCGAAGGGGAGGAGAGGTCCTCCGACGTCACGGGGAGGAGGTCTCACATGTTTCTGGGCACCTTCACTCCTCGCCTCGACGACAAGGGCCGCCTGATCTTCCCCGCCAAGTTCCGTGACCAGCTCGCGGCCGGGCTCGTCATGACCCGCGGGCAGGAGCACTGCATCTCCGTGTACCCGCTGCGCGAGTTCGAGCAGCTGCACGACGAGCTCCGCAAGGCCCCCGTCACCAGCCGGGATGCGCGCGACTACCTCCGCGTGCTGCTGTCCGGCGCGGAGGACGTGGTGCCCGATAAGCAGGGCCGCATCACCATCCCCTCCCACCTGCGCTCCTACGCAGGTCTGGAGAAGGACTGCACGGTGATCGGTGCCGGCAATCGACTCGAGATCTGGTCCAGCACCGCCTGGGACACCTACCTCGAGCAGAAAGAGGAGGGCTTCGCCCAGACCGCAGAGGAAGTGGTGCCCGGCCTGTTCTGAGCCTCGCCGTACATCGAGACCTCTCGTCGCCCCCGCCCCGACGCAACTTCCCCGGTGGCGGGTCGGGAGCGACGAGGAATCCCGATGGATGGACGCTCAGGAGAAGGACGGCGCACGAGACGGGCCCGAGGAGGTGCCATGCCGGAGGAGACGACAGCGCCCGCGCAGCGCCACCTGCCCGTCCTGCTGCAGGCCTGCATCGACCTGCTGGTGCCCGCTCTCCAGCGGCCCGGATCGCTCTACGTCGACGCCACCCTCGGTATGGGTGGCCACGCCGCGGCGATCCTCCGCGCCGCCCCCGAAGCCCGCCTGCTCGGCATCGACCGCGACGCCCAGGCCCTCGAGCTCGCCCGCACCCGGCTGACGGAGGAGGGCTTCGCCGACCGCATCGACCTCGTGCACACCACCTACGACCGCATCCCGGCCGTCCTCGCCGATCGCGGCCGCGACGGCGCGGACGCGATCCTGATGGACCTGGGCCTGTCCAGCTTCCAGATCGACACCGCCGACCGGGGCTTCTCCTACAGCGAGGACGCGCCGTTGGACATGCGGATGGACACCGACGCCGACACCCCCACCGCGGCGGACCTGCTACGGGACCTCGATGCGGCGCAGATCGCCGACATCCTCCATCGCTACGGCGACGA
The DNA here is from genome assembly GCA_030538435.1 of Brachybacterium sp. Lineage (GTDB taxonomy): Bacteria > Actinomycetota > Actinomycetes > Actinomycetales > Dermabacteraceae > Brachybacterium. The sequence goes on along the minus strand of JAUNUA010000018.1, from coordinate 18,475 downwards.
GCGCTTCGCCCGGCGCATCGCCTCGCACATCGTCCGCGCGCGCCAGCAGCAGCCCCTCCAGCGCAGCAGCCAGCTGGTCGCCCTGCTCGAGACCGCGGTGCCCGCGGCCTCGCGACGCACCGGCGGCCACCCCGCCAAGCGCACCTTCCAGGCACTGCGGATCGCCGTCAACGAGGAGCTCGAGATTCTCGCCCGCGCCCTCGACGGCGCCCTCGACAGCCTCGCTGTCGACGGCCGCATCGCGATCGAGTCCTACCACTCGGGAGAGGACCGGATGGTCAAGAACGCCTTCGCTCGGCGGACCCGATCGAGCGCCCCGCCGGGGCTGCCCGTCGAGCTCGAGGAGCACCGGCCCACCTTCGAGGCACTCACCCGCGGCGCCCAGCGCGCCGACCCCGGAGAGATCGGACGCAATTCACGCGCCGCCTCGGTACGCCTTCGCGCCGCCCGGCGCATCCGACGATAGTTTCTGACCAGGATTAGGAAGAAGGACCTCCCCCATGCCACGCGCACACTCCGCCGCACGCGCACCACGCGTCGAACGCCACGAGGCGCCGGCGCAGCGACCGCGGCTCACGGTCCTCGCGCGGCCCCGCCCGCGTCCGAGCTCCGTGCCCTTCGCCCTCCTGTGCACCCTGATCCTCGCCGGCGCCCTCGCCGGCATGCTGGCCCTGAACATCGCCATGACCCAGAACAGCTACGAGATCACACGCCTGCAGATCCAGTCGCAGACCCTCACCGAACAGCAGCAGACCCTCGCCGAGCAGAACGAACGCCTGGGCACCCCCCAGATGCTCGAGAAGCGCGCCGTGGAGATGGGAATGGTGCCGGCCAGCGACCCCGCATACATCGACCTGGGCACGGGCACCGTCATCGGCGACCCGCAGCCCGCAGCCGGTGACCCCGCCGACGCAACTCCGCTCGCGCCGCTCACCTCGGTCCCGCCGGCCCAGATCTACACCGACGACTCCGCCTACCACGGCATGGGCAACGAGGGGAACTGACGATGGCCATCCTGCCTCCCGCGCGCGTCGGCTCCCCGGTCGTCCGCCACCGCCTGCTGGTGGTGGTGATCCTGGTGGCGATCGTGGCGCTCGCCGGGCGCCTGGTGTGGGTGCAGGGCCTGAACTCCAGCGCACTCGCCGCCGACGCCGTGAAGGAGCGCACCGCCACCCGCAGCATCCCGGCGCTGCGCGGCGACATCCTGGACCGCAACGGTGCTGTCCTCGCCACCTCCGTGGAGCGCTACGACCTGTGGGTGAACCAGATGCAGGTCGCGGAGTACACACCCCGCGACCGCGACGAGGAGGGCGCCGCTGCCGCCGCCGAGGAACTCGCCCCGGTGCTCGGCATGAGCGTGCAGGACACCGAGGAGGCCCTCACCGGTGACGCCGGCTTCCGGTACCTCGACCGCAACGTCGACCCCGCGGTCCGCAACGCCGTCATCGCGCTCGGCATCCCCGGCATCGGCGCAGACCGCGTCGCCTCCCGGATCTACCCCGCCGGTCAGGTCGGCGGCAGCGTCATCGGCTTCGTCGGCTCCGACGGCTCACCACTCGCAGGCACGGAACTGTCGTTGAACGATGACCTCGCCGGAACCGACGGCTCCACCACCTACGAGCGGGGCCTCGGCGGCCAGGTGATCCCCACCGGGACGCAGGAGACCACCCCCGCCGTCGACGGCGACGATGTATCCCTGACCATCGACCGGGACCTGCAGTGGAAGTCCCAGCAGGTGCTGAAGGCCTCCGTCGACGAATGGGGCGCGAGCTCGGGCAGCGTGGTCGCAATCCGCGCCAGCACCGGCGAGGTGCTGGCGCTCGCCGACTACCCCACCTACGACCCGAACGACCCCGGCGCCTCCCCCGAGGAGCACCGCGGTGTCCAGGCGATCTCCAACGTCTTCGAACCGGGCTCCACAGGCAAGCTGTTCACCTTCGCTGCGGCCCTCGAACACGGGGACGTCGACCCGTCGACCGAGTACACCATCCCGTACACGGAGACCTTCGACGGCCACCTGGTCAAGGATTCCCACTACCACCCCACCCAGCAGCTCACCCTCGCCGGGGTGCTGAAGAACAGCTCCAACGTCGGTACCGTCCAGGTCGCCGACACCGTCTCCGACGAGCTGCGGTATGACTACCTGCGGTCCTTCGGTCTCGGCCAGGCCACCGGCATCGAGCTGCCCGGCGAGTCCGCCGGAGTGGTCCACCCGGCCGAGGACTGGGAGGGCAGGATGCGCCTGACCACCACGTTCGGCCAGGGGTACTCCGTGAACGCCCTGCAGATGACCTCCGCGGTCGGGGCCTTCGCCAACGACGGGGTCCTCGTCGAACCCACCCTCATCTCCGGGGTCGCGGACGCCGAGGGCACCCTGCGGCCCCTCGGCGAGCCGGCCAAGCACCGGGTCATCAGCCCCGAGACCGCCGCGACCATGTCGGAGCTGATGGACAACAACATCCCCGACGACGGCACCGCCAACGCCGACGTCCCGGGCTACTCCGTCGCCGGGAAGACCGGCACCGCGCAGGTCCCCGACGGCACCTACACCTCCTCCTTCATCGGCTTCGCCCCGGCCGACGACCCGGATGTCGTGATCGGCGTGTTCATCTACGGGATGCCCACCTTCATCTCCGGCAACACCGCCGCCGCCCCGGCCTTCGGACAGATCGCCGAGTACGCCCTGCAGAACCAGCGGGTCGCCCCCACGGGCACGCCCGGCCGCGACCTGCCCGATGAATGGGGCACGGACGCTGAGGACGACAGTGACGGCTGAGCCCGCCCGCCCCCGCCACCCGCGCAGCCACGGCCTTGACGTCGTCGCCCGCCACCTCGGGCTGGACGCGCCGCCCGATACCCCCGAGATCACCGGGGTGACCCTCGACTCGCGGGCCGTGCGGCCCGGTGACCTGTGGTGCGCCCTGCCGGGCGCCCGCGCCCACGGCGCCGACTTCGCCGCCCAAGCAGCCGGCCTCGGCGCGGTCGCCGCCCTCACCGACGCCGACGGCACCGACCGCTGCCGCGACGCCGGACTCGTCGTCCTCCTCGCCGAGGACCCACGCGCCCTCGCCGCCCGCGCCGCGGACCTCGTCGCCGGGCACGCCGCGCAGCAGCTGCGGACAGTCGGCATCACCGGCACCAACGGCAAGACATCGGTCGCCACCATGCTGCAGCGCACCCTGCTGGAGCTCGGCGTCCCCGCCGGGATCATCGGCACCAACGGCACCTCGTACCGCGCCGCCGACGGCACCTCGCACGAGATCGCGACGGTCCGCACCACACCCGAGGCCCCCGAGGTCCACGCCATCCTCGCCCGCATGCGCGAGGACGGCGTCGAGGCGCTCGCCATGGAGGTCTCCAGCCATGCGCTCGTCCTGCACCGCGCCGACGAGGTGGTGTTCGACGCCGCCTGCTTCACGAACCTCAGCCAGGACCACCTGGACTTCCACCCCGACATGGAGGACTACTACGCCGCGAAGGCGCGCCTGTTCACCCCCGCGCACGCCCGCCGCGGCATCATCTGCGTCGACGACGACTGGGGACGCCGCCTCGCCGCCGAATCCGCGATCCCCGTCACCACCTACACCACCCGGCCGGACGTGCCAGCCGACCACCGCGTCCGCGACGTCCGACCCGACGGGTTCGGCAGCAACCTCGAGCTGATCGGACCGAACGGAACCACACTGCGCCTGCACGCCCCGCTGCCCGGCCGCCACTACGTCGCCAACACCGTCGCCGTCGCCCTGCTGCTGGAGGCGATCGGTCACCCGCTGGGGACCACCACCGAGGCGATCGCCCGGACCGCCACCGTCCCCGGCCGCATGGAGAAGGTCACGGAGACCCCCGTGCTCGGCGTCGTCGACTACTCCCACACCGAGGACGCCCTCGCGCAGGCCGTGGAGACCCTCCGGTCCCTGCCGATGACCTCCCGCCTGATCACGGTGATGGGCGCCGGGGGAGACCGCGACCGTGGCAAGCGCCCCCGGATGGGCGCGGTCGCCGCCGGCAGTGCGGACATCCTCGTCATCACCGATGACAACCCCCGCTCGGAGGACCCGACCGCCATCCGCGCCGAGATCCTCTCCGGCATCGGGCAGGACGCCCCCGCCGAGGTTCACGAGATCGCTGGACGGGAGGAGGCGATTCGTGTCGCCGTCTCACTCGCCCGCCCCGGGGACGCGATCCTCGTCGCCGGGAAGGGTGCCGAGACCGGGCAGGACATCGGCGGGGTGATCCACCCCTTCGATGACCGGATCCGTCTGCGCACCCTGCTCGCCGAGCGCTTCGGCGCCCCCTCATCGCAGACCGCGCCCGCGGATTCGCGACCGGACGGAGAACGCTGATGCTCCCCACCACCGCAGCCAGGATCGCCGAGATCACCGGAGGCTCCCTAGTCGGCGGCGCCGACGGCACCGAGACCGTCGACGGCAGTGCCCGCGTCGACTCCCGCCTCATCGGTCCCGGCGACCTCTTCGCCGCCTTCGACGGGGAACGCACCGACGGCCACGCCCATGCCCGCGCCGCACGCGACGCCGGAGCGCCCCTTGCCCTGGTCTCCCGCGATGTCGACGTCCCCGCCGTCCGTGTCGACGACGTCCGCGACGCCCTCGGCGCCCTCGCCCGCGTGCAGCTGGAGCGGGCCCGCGCCGAACGCACCGACCGCGGCGCAGCGCCCCTGGTCGTCATCGCCGTCACCGGCAGCGCCGGGAAGACCGGCACCAAGGACCTCCTCGCGGACCTCCTCGGCACCACAGGCGAGACCATCGCCCCCATCGGCAGCTTCAACAACGAACTCGGGCTCCCCCTGACCGTGCTCGGTCTCACCTCCGGGACGCGCTTCCTGGTGCTGGAGATGGGCGCCCGCGGCATCGGCCACATCACCCACCTCACCGACATCGCCCGCCCCGACATCGCCCTGGTCCTGAACATCGGATCCGCCCACCTCGGCGAATTCGGCTCGGTGGACGCGATCGCCCGCGCCAAGGGCGAGATCATCGAGGCCCTCACCCCCACGGGACGGGCGGTGCTGAACGCCGACGACCCCCGCAGCATCGGCCTCGCCCCCCGCACCGCCGCCCCCGTCGTCAGCTGGGGGCTCGGTGGCACCGGCGACGTCACCGGCGCAGACCTCGACCTCGACGAGAACGCCCACGCGCGCTTCACGCTCACCGTCCCGGACGGCCTCCGCGCCGTCGACGGCACCCCGGTGACCCCCACCACCCGCGAGATCACCCTGCGGATGATCGGCGAGCATCAGGCGGCGAACGCCCTGGCCGCCACCACCGCGGCGCTGCTCGCCGGAGTCGACGTGGAGGCGGCCGCCCGCGCACTCGAGGCCGCGACCCCCCGCTCCGGGCAGCGCATGGAGAGCCACGAGCTGCCCCGCGGCATCACCCTCATCAACGACGCCTACAACGCCAATCCCGACTCGATGCGGCTGGCCCTGCGCACCCTCGCCCACATCGGACGCACCCGGCGCACCGTCGCGGTACTGGGGGAGATGCTCGAGCTCGGCGAGGACTCCATCGATCTGCACGACGGCATCGGTCGCCTCGCCGTGCGATTGAACATCGGCCAGCTCATCAGTGTGGGCGACGGTGCCCGCCCCATCCACCAGGGCGCCACCCTGGAGGGCAGCTTCGGCGGTGAATCGCTCCATGTCGACACGGTCGAGGACGCCGTCGCTGTGCTAGAACGGTCGGTGCGTCCCGGCGACGTGATCCTCCTGAAGTCCTCCCGCGACGCGGGGCTCCGACGGGTCGGACCACTGCTCCAGGCGCGCCTGGACCCGCAGCCAGAGGACACGACCGGAAAGGCCGACGCATGATCGCGATCATCATCGCGGGCGCGAGCGCCCTGGTCCTGTCGATCCTCGGGACACCCCTGTACATCCGGATCCTGGTGCGCAAGCAGTACGGCCAGTTCATCCGGGACGACGGCCCCACATCGCACAGCACCAAGCGCGGCACCCCCACCATGGGCGGCGTCGCCATCATCCTGGCAACCCTGCTGGGCTTCGGCCTCACCCACCTCGTGCTGTGGGACGTCCCCTCGGTCTCCGCCCTGCTGGTCCTGTTCCTGATGGCCGGTCTGGGTGTCGTCGGCTTCCTCGACGACTACCTGAAGATCTCCCGCCAGCGGTCACTCGGTCTGACCGCCCGGGCGAAACTGCTCGGCCAGTTCCTCGTCGCCACCACCTTCGCGGTGCTCGCGCTGACACTGCGCGACGCAGACGGCCTCACCCCCGCCTCCAGCCGCATCTCCTTCGTCCGCGACATCCCCTGGCTCGACCTCGCTTTCGGCGGCACCATCCTGGGCATCATCCTGTTCGCCCTGTGGTCGAACTTCCTGGTGGCCGCCTGGTCCAACGGCGTGAACCTCACCGACGGCCTGGACGGCCTCGCCACCGGCGCCACCATCCTGTTCGCCGGCACCTACGTCCTGATCTGCTTCTGGCAGTGGCGACAGAAATGCCCGGCCGGCTTCGAGTTCACCTCCTGCTACACCAACCCGGACCCGCTGGGCACCGCCGTCGTCGCCTCCGCCATCGTCGGCGCCTGCATCGGATTCCTGTGGTGGAACACCTCACCCGCGAAGATCTTCATGGGCGACACCGGCTCCCTCGCCCTCGGCGGGGCACTCGCCGGCCTCACCGTCGTCTCCCGCACCGAACTGCTCGGCGCCCTCATCGGCGGTCTGTTCGTCATCATCTCGGTGTCGGTGATCCTGCAGGTCGCGAGCTTCAAGCTGACCGGGAAGCGGATCTTCCGGATGGCGCCGCTGCAGCACCACTTCGAGCTGAAGGGCTGGGGCGAGGTCACCATCGTGGTCCGCTTCTGGATCGTCGCCGGGATCCTCGCCCTCGCGGGACTGGGCCTGTTCTACCTCGACGCGCTGCCGAGGCTCACCTCGTGAGCGCCGACGCACCCTCCCCATCACCCGCGCCCCAGGCGCCGATCGCCGAACGCCCCTGGCCCGGGCTGGATGTGCGGGGCGCCCGCATCCTCGTCACCGGCTTCGGTGTCTCCGGGTACGCCGTCGCCGATCAGACGATGCAGCGCGGCGCCCGCGTCACCGTCGTCGACGGCCGCGACGACCCCACCACCCGCGAGAAGGCGCAGATCCTCGAGGTCCTCGGCGTCGACGTGCGCCTGGGCCCCGAGCACACCGCCGCGCTGCCGTCGGACACCGAGATCGACCTCGTCGTCACCTCCCCGGGATGGCGGCCCGACCAGCCGCTGCTCGCCGAGGCCACCGAACGCGGCATCCCCATCTGGAGCGAGATCGAGCTGGCCCGCCGCATGCAGGCCCCCGACGGCCCCGCGTGGCTCGGCGTCACCGGCACCAACGGCAAAACCACCACCGTCACCATGCTGGAATCGATCCTGCGAGCCGGGGGCTTGCGCGCGGTCGCCTGCGGGAACGTCGGACTGCCCGTCATCGAAGCGGCCCTGGACCCGGAGGGTTTCGATGTCCTCGCGGTGGAGCTCTCCAGCTTCCAGCTGCACTGGACCACCCACCTGCTGTGCGAGTCCGCGGTGGTGCTGGGGGTGCG
>JAUNUA010000018.1:0-10820 GCA_030538435.1 Brachybacterium sp. | reverse complement strand
CGCCTGGAGGACCTCGCCCATCTCGGCCCCCACGGCGCCCCACCCCACGTGGTGATGGACGCGCTCGCCGCCGCCGCCCTCGCCCGCGCCCACGGAGTGGACCAGGCCGCCGTGCGCGATGGCCTGCGCGCCCACCGCGCCGGCGCCCACCGCAGCGTGGAGGTCGGCGCCATCGACGGCATCCCCTACGTCAACGACTCCAAGGCCACCAACCCCGACGCCGCCCGCGCCTCCCTCGCCGCCGCCGAGTCGGTGGTGTGGATCGCCGGGGGCGACACCAAAGGCGCCGACCTCGAGGACCTCGTGCGCGCGGTCGCCGGGCGGCTGCGCGCCGTGGTGCTGCTGGGGGCGGACCCCGAGCCCTTCCACGAGGTCCTCCTCCGACACGCCCCCGATGTCCCCGTCCGCATTCCGGGGCCGGGCGACACTGGCACTCACGAGGAGCGCGCCGCCCTGATGGGAGCCGCGGTCAGCGAGGCCGCAGCTCTTGCACGCAGCGGCGACGTGGTGCTCCTCGCCCCCGCCGCGGCGTCCATCGACCAGTTCGCCGACTACGCCGAGCGGGGTGACCTGTTCGCCCAGGCCGTTCGAGAGAGGGAAGGAGACACCGCGTGACGCTGCAGCAGGACCGACCCACCACTCGCCGTCCCCCTCGGGTGCTCGATTCCCGCGACCAGGACGCCATCAGCGACGTCCGCGACCGCGTCTCCGGGGGGCTTGCCACCTGGCTCGCCTCCCCGGCCCTCAACTTCTACGGCCTGATCGTCGTCGGCCTCCTGCTGGTCGGCACGGGCGTGGTCATGGTGCTCTCCAGCTCCGCCGTCGCCAACGTCGCCCGCGGCGGCTCCGGATACGGCGGCCTCTACAGCCAAGGGGTGTTCGCCGCCGTCGGCCTCGCCCTCGCGGTGACGGCCGCCTGCCTGCCGGTCGGCTTCTACCGCAAGGCGGCCTGGCTGCTCCTTGCCATCGGGCTCGTCCTGCAGTCCCTCATCCTCACCCCGCTCGGCTTCGGCGCAGGCGGGAACCTGGCCTGGGTGCGGATCGGCCCGATCTCCTTCCAGCCGGCGGAGATGCTGAAACTCGCCCTCGCCGTGTGGCTCGGCATGGTGCTCGCCCGCAAGCGCCACCTCCTCTCCCAGCCCTTCCACGTGCTCATCCCCCTCGCCCCCGTCGCGATCGCGGCGCTCGGCCTCGTGATGCTCGGCCACGACCTCGGGACCATGATGATCATGGCGATGCTGATCGGCGGGGCGATGTGGGTCGCCGGTTTGCCCCGGCGGTGGTTCCTCGGTGCCGTCGGCGCGGGCCTCGTCGGCATCGTGTTCTTCGTCGTCACCAGCAGCAACCGCATGCGCCGCATCGAGGACTGGTTCCACGGGACCTGCGCCGGCGACAACTGTCTGCAGTCCGACCGGGGCCTGCAGGCCCTGGCGTCCGGCGGCTGGTGGGGGGTGGGCCTCGGCGAGTCCCGCCTGAAGTGGGGCCTGCTGCCCGAGGCCGACAACGACTTCATCTTCGCGATCATCGGCGAGGAGCTGGGCCTGGTGGGCACCCTCGGTGTGCTCGCGCTGTTCGCCGCCCTCGCGCTGCTGATGTTCCGCATGATCATCCGCGCCGAGGACCCCTTCGTCCAGATCACCGTGGGCGCGATCAGCGCCTGGATCCTCGGCCAGGCCTTCGTCAACATGATGGTCGTCGCCGGCCTGCTGCCGGTCCTCGGGGTGCCGCTGCCGTTCATCTCCTCGGGCGGCTCCGCCCTCATCACCTCCATGATCGCGCTCGGCCTGCTGATCTCCTTCGCCCGGCAGGAGCCCGGCGCCCGCGAGGCCATCGGCGCCCGCATCGGCCGCGTCCGCCGCTCCACCTCCGTGATGCCCGCACCCGCCCGCACCCGCTCCACCGGCTCCACCCGGGCCCGCTCCGGCGGCTCGAACCGTGCCCGCCGACGCCCCGGCCGGTCCCGATGACGCCGACGACTCCCGCGAGTCCGAACAGCGCCCCCCTGCGGGTGCTGCTCGCCGGCGGCGGCACCGCCGGCCACGTGAACCCCCTGCTCGCCACCGCCGGCGCCCTCACCGCCGCCGCCCCCCACACCGAGATCCTCGTGCTCGGCACCACCGCGGGGCTCGAGGCGGAGCTCGTCCCCGCCGCCGGCTTCGAGCTCGCCACCATTGAGAAGGTCCCCTTCCCGCGCCGCCCGAACGGTGCGGCACTGCGCTTCCCCGGCCGGTTCCTCGGGACCATCCGCCGCACCCGGAAGCTCCTGGACGAGCGCCGCATCGATGTGGTCGTCGGCTTCGGCGGCTACGTCTGCCCGCCGGCGTACCTGGCCGCCGCCGCCCGCCGCACCCCCCTGATCGTCCACGAGGCGAACCGGCGACCCGGCCTCGCGAACCGCCTCGGCGCCCGCCGCGCCGCCGCCGTCCTCACGGCGTTCGACGGCACTCCGCTGCCGGGCGCGCGGCGCCTCGGGATGCCCATGCGACCCGGCATCGCCCACCTCGACCGCGCCGCCGCTCGCGCCGAGGCGCGTCGTCGGCTCGGCCTCGACGATGACCGACCCACGCTGCTGGTGACCGGCGGCTCGCTCGGCGCGCAGCGCCTGAACGACGCCGTCCTCGGCTCCCTCGATGCGCTGCTCGACGCCGGCGTCCAGGTTCTCCACGTGACCGGCAAGGGCAAGTCCGATGGGCTCCCGTCGCGCGAGGGCTACCGCGTGCTCGAGTACGTCAGCGCGATGGAGGAGGCCTACGCCGCCGCCGACCTCGCCGTGACCCGCTCGGGCGCCGGCACCGTCAGCGAGGTCACCGCGGTGGGCCTTCCCGCCGTGTTCGTGCCGCTGCCCATCGGCAACGGGGAACAGGCCCTGAACGGGGAGGATGTGGTCCGCTCCGGCGGCGCCCTCATGATCCCCGACGCCGAGGTCACCCCCGAGCGCATCCGCACCGAGGTGCTGCCGGTGCTGCTGGATGCCCCGCGCCTGCGCGCCATGTCCGACGCCTCCCGGCGCTTCGGCATCCCCGACGCCGCAGAGCAGCTCGCCGCCCTCGTGATCGGCGTCGCACGGGGCGCCTGACCCCGCCGATTGGACCCCACCCCTAGGCTCGGGATATGACCACCGCCCAGCCCGCCGGCTCCGCCCGCACCGTTCTTCGCCCCGGTGCGGTGATCACCCACGCCGACTGGCCCGCCCCCGGCCCCGGCGAACGCCCCATCACCTCGGTGCACGTGGTGAGGATCGGTGGCGCCGGCATGAGCGCCGTCGCGCGGCTCGCCCTCGAGGCTGGTCTCACCGTCTCCGGCTCCGACTCCCAGGACGGCCAGTTCATCGCCCCCCTCCGCGACGCGGGCGCCCGCATCGGCATCGGTTTCGACGCCGCGCTGCTGGCCGATGACCTCGACGTGGTGGTCGTCTCCACAGCTGTGCGCGCCGACAACCCCGAGGTGATCGCAGCCCGCCACCGCGGCATCCCCGTCGTCCACCGGGCGGCAGCGCTCGCCGGTCTCCTCGGCGGGCGGGACCTGATCGCGATCGCCGGCACCCACGGCAAGACCAGCACCACCGCCATGGCGGCGATCGCCCTGCGCGGGGCGGGGGAGGACCCTGCCTGGGCCGTCGGCGCCGCGGTCCCCATGCTGGGCGCGAACGCAGGCGCCGGCAGCACCGACGTCGCCGTGGTGGAGGCCGACGAGTCCGACGGCTCCTTCCTCGCCTTCGCCCCCCGCGCCCTCGTCGTCACGAACCTCGAAGCCGACCACCTGGATTTCCACCACACCGCCGCGAACGTCACCGCCGCGTTCGACGCGCTCGTCGAGCAGCTGGCCCCCGGTGGCGCGCTGATCGTCTGCGCCGAGGACCCGGGTGCGGTGGACCTGGGGGAGCGTGCCCGCGCAACCGGCCGCACCGTGCTCACCTACGGCACCGCGCCGGGGGCCGATTGGCGGGTGCTCGCCGAGGAGGCGACGACCGCCGGCACCCGCGTGCGTATCGCCACCCCCGCCGGGGAGCTCGAGGAGACCCTGTCCGTGTTCGGCCATCACAATGTGCTGAACGCCCTCGGCGCCCTGGCCGCCGCCCGCGCGGTCCGACCCGTCGCCGATGTCGCCGACCTGCTGCGGGGTCTCGCCACGTTCACCGGCGCCTCCCGCCGCTTCGAGAAGCGCGGCACCGTCGGCGGCGTCACCGTCTACGACGACTACGCCCACCACCCCCGGGAGCTCGAGGCGACCCTCGGCGCCGCCCGCGCCATCGTCGGCGATGGCCGCGTCATCGCGGTCTTCCAGCCCCACCTCTACTCCCGCACCCGCGACTTCGCGCGGGAGTTCGCCGAGGTCCTCACCGCCGCGGACCTTGCCCTGGTGCTGCCCGTGTACGGGGCGCGCGAGGACCCGGATCCCACCGTCACCGCGCGCACCATCACCGACCACGCCGTGCAGGGAGCCCCGGCCCCCGGCCGCACGGGGTCGGGCGGCTCGGTGGAGGCGCTCGAGGACCGGGCGGCGCTGCCGGACCGGATCCGCGCGGAGACACAGCCCGGGGACCTGGTGCTGATGCTCGGCGCCGGGGACATCGTCGAGGACACCCCGATCGTGCTGGAGGCTCTCGGCCGATGGTGAAGCGCCCCACTGCACCCCGCCGACCCACCGCCGGGGCCGCGACCCGCACCCGGACCGGGCACACGGGCACCACGACGAAGAAGGTGTCGGGCGGGAGCACGGCGGCGCCCACCCCCCTCGCGGAACGGCCGGCCGCGCCGGAGCCGGACCGCCGGGGCGACGGCATCGTCGTGCAGGCCTCCGACCGCTTCCGCGACCTGGTGCGGCTGCGCCCCTGGCACCGCCGTCGGCGACGCATCATCGGCGGCATCCTCGGCGGGATCGCGCTGCTCGCGGCCGCGCTCGCCGCTCTCCTCTTCCTCCCGACCTTCCAGATCCAGCAGACCGAGGTCACCGGCACCGACTATGTCGAGACCGCCGAGGTCGACCAGGTGCTCAGCACCGCCCACGGCAGCAGCGTGCTCCTCGCGCCCACCGGGGACCTCGAGACCTCCCTGCGCAGCATCCCCGGGGTGCAGGACGCCGAGGTCCAGCGCGACTGGCCGGACGGTCTGCGGGCAACGATCACCGAGCGCACGCCCGTCGCCGAGGTCAGCGCCTCCAGCGGCGTGCGCATCGTCGACGCCGACGGCACCGATCTGCCCGCCGAAGCCGCCGAAGGCCGCGATCTCGCGGACCTCGTCGTCGCCGACGGCGCCGAGGACCCGGCCGCCGTGACCGACGCCATGCTGGGTGTGCTGGGGGAGATGCCCGAATCCTTGCGCGATCGCGTCACCCGCATCCAGGCCAGCACCCCCTCGGACGTCTCCCTCGTCGTCACCACCGAGGAGCAGGGCACCAAGACCGTGGTGTGGGGTGACACCCGCGACGGCGAACTGAAGGCCGAGGTCGTGGCGGCGCTGCTGGACGCCCCAGGTGAGGTCATCGACGTCTCCAGCCCGGTCGCTCCCGTCACCCGGTAGGGGCGTACACGACCCCGTCCCTCGACACGGCGCGGTTGTGTTTGCCCTCCGGGTCGCGCATCCCTAGCGTCGGAAGTGCAGATGAGCACCCCTGAGTCTGAACCTCAAGTTGAGGTCGAGGGTTGAGGTCCCAGCCCCTCCACCCTGCTGACCAGGCCCCACTCATGCACGAGCCCCTCGAGAGCAAGGACGAAATCCGTGGCCGGATCCCAGAACTACCTCGCAGTCATCAAGGTCGTCGGCATCGGCGGCGGCGGTGTCAACGCCGTCAACCGCATGATCGAATCCGGTCTGAAGGGCGTCGAGTTCATCGCCATCAACACCGACGCCCAGGCGCTGCTCATGTCCGACGCCGACGTCAAGCTCGACGTCGGCAAGGAGATCACCCGCGGGCTCGGCGCCGGCGCTGACCCGGAGGTCGGCCGCAAGGCCGCCGAGGACCACGCGGAGGAGATCGAAGAGGTCCTGCGGGGCTCCGACATGGTGTTCGTGACCGCCGGCGAGGGCGGCGGCACCGGCACCGGCGGTGCGCCCGTGGTCGCGAAGATCGCCCGGAGCCTCGGCGCCCTCACCGTCGGCGTCGTCACCCGCCCCTTCACCTTCGAGGGCCGTCGCCGCTCCACGCAGGCCGAGTCCGGCATCGCGGCGCTGCAGACCGAGGTCGACACCCTCATCGTCATCCCCAACGACCGTCTGCTGTCCATCGCGGACAAGCAGGTCTCGATGCTGGACGCATTCAAGTCCGCGGACCAGGTGCTGCTGTCCGGTGTCCAGGGGATCACGGACCTCATCACCACCCCGGGCCTGATCAACCTCGACTTCGCGGACGTGAAGTCCGTGATGCAGGGCGCCGGCAACGCGCTGATGGGCATCGGCTCCTCCCGCGGTGACGACCGGGCGCTGCAGGCTGCGGAGCTCGCCGTGTCCAGCCCCCTGCTGGAGGCCTCGATCGACGGTGCCTACGGTGTGCTGCTGTCCATCCAGGGCGGCAGCGACCTGGGCCTGTACGAGGTCTCCGAGGCCGCGCGCCTCGTCCAGGAGGCCGCGCACCCCGATGCGAACCTCATCTTCGGCGCCGTCATCGACGACGCCCTGGGCGACGAGGTGCGGGTGACTGTGATCGCCGCCGGCTTCGAAGGTGGCAACCCCACCACGCGCCGTGAGGAGGACCGCTCCATCCAGGGCGGCTCCGGGCAGCAGAGCGGGTCCTCGCGTCCCGCACCGGTCTCCCGGTCCTCCGAGAACGGTGGCACCCGCCCCGTCCAGTCGGACTCCCGGACCTCCGCGGCGTTCTCCGGCGGCTGGGGTGCGCCCCAGCAGACCTTCACGTCCTCCCGCTCCGAGCAGGGCCAGCAGTCCGAGGAGCCCACGGACCCGGCTGATTCCGAGCACGGCGAGGTCGACCAGGACCGCTCGCAGGACACCTCCCACGAGGAGCAGCCGCGAGAGCAGGAGCGCCAGGATCCGGTGCGGCCCCCGCGCATCCAGGAGCGCCCTGCCGACAGCGACGACCTGGACCTGCCAGAGTTCCTGAAGTGAGATGAGCTTTCCCCAGACGCGGGCCCCACGACTTCGTGGGGCCCGCGCCCTGTTCACCGCCCGGGACGGGACGAGCGGGATGGGCGGGAATCTCGCCCTGCACGTCCCCCTGGACGCAGGCCAGAGCGTTGCTGTGCAGACGGCCCGCTCGGCCCTCGCTGCGGAGCTCGGGGCACCGGTGCGCTTCGTCCAGCAGGTCCACTCCGCTGACGTGCTGGTGGTGGACGGCCCGGCGCCCTCGCACGGCCCGTCGCAGGTTGCCGACGCCATGGTGACCGACCGGAGGGATGTCGCGCTCGCCGTGATGGTCGCCGACTGCCTGCCGGTTCTCCTCGTCGATCCCGAGGCGGGCGTGGTCGCCGCCGCGCACGCCGGGCGGCGGGGCCTGCTCGACGGGGTGCTGCAGAACACAGTGCGCGCGATGGCCGACCTCGGCGCCGTCCCGGAGCGCGTGTGTGCCGCCGTCGGCCCCTCCGCTTGCGGCTCCTGCTACGAGGTCCCGGAGGCGATGCGCACCGAGTCAGGGCGGATCATCCCCGAGGTCGAGGGCACGACGTCGTGGGGAACTCCCGCGCTCGACCTGCGCGCCGGCGCCCGGGCCGTCCTGTGCGGGGAGGGTCTCGCACCGCACCGCATCGATGACGAGTACCCCTGCACGATCGAGGACCCGCGGTTCTTCTCCTACCGCCGGGAGCGTGACACGGGCCGGTTCGCCGGAGTGATCCGTTGCGACACACCGTGATCCTGCTGGATGGTCTGCCCCCGCTCCGGTACGTTCAAGGCGACGGCCCCCACGCACTCCCCGTGCTTCCCCGGGGCTGATGGCCGGGTGTGAACCCGACCATTCGACTCAGCCAGATATCTGCACACCAGCATTCGACACACCGGGAGAGACTGACCATGGGCGCTTGGCACAACACGATGGTCGCGCTCGGCCTCGCCAACGAGACCGAAGAGGACTACTACGAGGATGAGCTCGACCAGCGCGAGCAGTCGGGCTCTCGGCGGGCCGAGCAGACCGTGGACCGCCACGGGGAGCGCGATGCCCAGGTCACCCCGCTGCGTCAGCGCTCGGGTGTCGTATCGGTGGCGCACCACGCGGAGGACACGATGCACCGCATCACCACCATCCATCCGCGCTCGTACAACGACGCGAAGGCCATCGGCGAGTCCTTCCGTGACGGCGTCCCGGTGATCGTGAACCTCTCCGACATGCAGGACGGCGACGCCAAGCGCATGGTCGACTTCTCCGCGGGTCTCGTCTTCGGGCTGCGCGGCACCATCGAGCGCGTCACCAGCAAGGTGTTCCTGCTCTCCCCGGAGTTCGTGGAGGTCGACGGCGACGGCATGGGCGATGAGGGCAGCTTCTACAACCAGAGCTGAGGCCGCGACGTGCAGATGATCTTCGGTCTGCTGTACCTGGCGCTGCTGCTCTACATGCTGACGCTCCTGGCGCGCCTGGTCCTCGAATGGATCCAGGCGTACGCCCGGGACTACCGGCCCTCGGGCCCGGTGCTGGTCCTGTTCGAAGCGGTCTACACGCTGACCGATCCGCCGGTACGGGCCCTGCGGCGCGTGATCCCGCCGATCCGGCTCGGCCAGGTGTCGCTGGACCTCAGCCTGCTGGTGCTGCTGCTGGGCTGCTCCTTGCTGTTGTCGGTGGTGGGCTCGCTCGCGATGTGAGCGGCACGGCGCGCTTCGCGCCCCGATGGTTGCGGGGGTTTTATCGGTTACGCTGAATCACGCCGCGCCCACAGGGCGCATCCCGACCACGAGATGACAAGAAGGTGACTCATGGCTCTGATGCCCGAGGACCTGCAGAACAAGCGGTTCACTCCCGTGAGGTTCTCCGAAGGCTATGACATGGAAGAGGTCGACAGTTACCTCGACGACGATGTCATCCCTCGCCTTCAGGAGCTGATCGACGAGAACGAGCGTCTCCAGCGGGAGCTGGAGGAGGCCCGGAACCGGATCTCCGAACTCGAGTCGCAGGACCACGAGGTCGACGACGGCACGGTCGACGCGTCCGCCGCCGCGGACGGCCTGGAGCCCGCGGGCGAGGAGCCCGTCGTGGCCGACGACGAGGTCGTGTCCGAGGAGGTCGTCGAGGAGCCGGTGACCACCACGGAGGACGTCCCGGTCGCTCCGACCACCGAGCCGGACCAGTCCGCCGCCGGGATCCTGGCCCTCGCGCACCGCCTGCACGATGAGCACGTGAAGAACGGTGAGGATGAGCGTGATCGTCTGATCGCCGAGGCCACTGCTGAGTCCCGCCGCATCGTCGGCGAGGCGGAGGAGACGAGCCGCACCACGCTGGAGAACCTCGATTCGCAGAAGTCCGAGCTGGAGAACACCATCGACTCCCTGCGCACCTTCGAGCGGGACTACCGCAACCGTCTGCGCAACTACCTGGAGACGCAGCTGCGGGACCTCGACACCAGCGAGACCCAGGACAAGCAGGCGAACTTCGGCCTGTGAGCCAGGTTCCCCCCACGGCGGCGGACGCGGGACGCGTGACGTCCGGCGACCGCCGTCGCTTCGTGCTGCTGACCGCGGGCGTCCTCGTCGCGGCGCTGTTCGTGCTGGACCAGGGCACCAAGCACTGGGCGGAGGCGAACCTCGTGGAGCTGCGCCCCGAGCCCGTCGTCGGCGAGATCCTCCACTTCACGCTGCTGTACAACTCCGGCGCGGCCTGGGGCCTCGGCTCCGGCATTACCCCGGTGGTGACCCTGCTGCAGATCATCATCGCCTCCGCGGTGATCGTGCTCCTGGTGCGTTCGGTGCGGACCTGGTCCTGGACGGTGGCGTTCGCTCTCATCGTCGGTGGGGCACTCGGGAACATCTACGACCGGCTGCTGCGTCCCCCGGGCCCGTTCCGCGGAGAGGTCGTGGACTTCCTGCAACTGCCGAACTGGCCCGTCTTCAACGTTGCTGACATGGCGGTCGTCGCCGGTGCCGTGCTGGTGGTGCTGCTGGGTCTGATCGGCACGCCGATGGACCCCGCGGACGCGGGCGGCGACACCGAGGACAGCGCCGACATCGCGCACCCCAAGCCGCGTGGCACCGGCGCCGAGGGGGACCGATGAGCGAGGTCCGCACCGTCCCGGTCCCCGACGGTCTCGCCGGTGAGCGAGTCGACGTGGGCATCGCCCGCCTCTTCGGGCTGTCGCGCACCAAGGCCGCGGACCTCGTCATGAGCGGGGCCGTCGACCTCGACGGCGAGGCCCCTGCCCGCTCCACCCGCCTCGAACCCGGCGTGATGCTGACCGTCGAGATCCCGACCGAGCGTCCCGCCGTCGAGGTCCGGCCCAGCATCGCCCCCGGGATGGCCCTCGTCTACGAGGACGAGGACATCGTGGTGGTCGACAAGCCCGTCGGCGTCGCGGCGCATCCGAGCGCGGGCTGGTCCGGACCGACGGTCCTCGGTCATCTTGCTGCAGCGGGGGTGCGGATCACCGCGGGTGGTCCGGAGGAACGGCGCGGCGTCGTCTCCCGGCTCGACGTCGGCACCAGCGGGCTGATGGTCCTCGCGAAGTCGGAGCGCGCCTATCCGGCCTTGAAGGAGTCCTTCAGCTCCCGCCAGGTGGAGAAGGTCTATCACGCCCTGGCCCAGGGACACCTCGATCCGGATGCCGGGACCATCGAGGCACCGATCGGCCGCTCGAAGAACCACGACTACAAGTACGCGGTGATGACATCCGGCAAGCACGCCGTCACCCACTACGAGGTGACCGAGCAGCTCCCGGGCGCCGACCTGCTGCG
>JAUNUA010000297.1 GCA_030538435.1 Brachybacterium sp. | reverse complement strand
GCCCGCCGGGAGGGAGCGGCGAGATGGCACGAGGCGGATCCGCGACGCTGGATCGACACGAGTCCGAGCAGGAGGACACCTCCGCGGAGCAGGAGGAGGCACCGAAGAGCCCCCTGCGGTTCCTCCCCTTCGACGGGAAAGCGCGGAGCGTCGCCGAATGGATCAGCGTCGTCGTCGCGATCTGGATCATGATCACCGCGGTCGGTTCCATCGGGGACGGGTTCAGCGCCGCGACCGGGGGCCAGGCTGAGGACCTCTTCGCCTTCGCCGAGAATCCCTTCGTGGGACTCGCGATCGGCGTCGGCGCCACTGTCCTCACCCAGTCCTCCTCGACATCCACCGCGATCGTGGTGGGCATGGTCGCGGGCGGTCTGCCGCTGCCCATCGCGATCCCCATCCTGATGGGCGCGAACGTCGGCACCACCCTCACCTCCACGTTGGTGTCCCTCGGTGCAGCCACCGACCGTGAGCAGTTCCGGCGCGGCTTCTCCGCTGCCTCCGTGCACGACATGTACAACCTGCTGGCCGTCATGATCTTCCTGCCGCTGGAGATGATGTTCGGGATCTTGGAGACGGTCGGCACCTGGTTCGCGGAGCTCACCTCCGGGACCGACGGCGGGATCGTCGCGGACGTGTTCACCACCTTCGGTGACGCCGTCTCCGCCCTCACTGATCCCGGGACGGAGCTCATCGAGACCGCCATCATGGCGCTCCTCCCGGAGATGTGGGGCGGGATCGTCATGATCATCATCGGCGTCGCCCTGATCCTGCTGGTCATTCGTTTCATATCCATGATGCTGAAGACCCTGCTGGTCGGGACCGCGGAGAAGGTGTTCCACTCCGCGCTCGGCCGCGGACCGATCTCCGGCATTCTCGCCGGGACCCTCATCACGGTGCTTGTGCAGTCCTCCTCGACGACCACCTCGCTCGCGGTGCCGATGGCGGCCTCCGGGAAGTTCTCGATCCAGAAGATCTACCCGTACACCGTCGGCGCGAACATCGGCACCACCATGACCGCGATGATCGCCGCCTTCGGGCTCAGCGGCTCTGAGCGCTTCGCGGGTCTCACCGCTGCGGCGGTCCACCTGTTCTACAACCTCTTCTCGGCGACCCTGATCTTCGCGGTGCCATTCCTGCGGCCCCTGCCGGTGAAGGCCGCGACGATCCTCGGCAACCTGGGAGCCAAGAACAAGCTCTATGTCGTCGCCTGGGTGCTGGGCATGTTCGTCGCCCTCCCGGCCCTGCTCATCTTCCTGTTCGCCGCGTTCTGATCCCTGTCCCGTCGGCCCAGTCCACCATCCCCGTGGAGGAGGAACCCGCCCGTGTCCACCACGTCCCCGCCCCCCGGCCCCGATTCCCAGGACCCGGATCGCGCCCTCATCGAGAAGATCATGGCGACCGACAAGCAGCTCGAAGAGCTGCAGGACGAGCTCGCCCGTCGGCGCCGCGCCCGCGAGGAGGAGGGACGCGCGCCCGACGAGGACGACGAGCGCTACGAGGCGCTGTGGACCTACCTCGAGCAGGCCCAGGTGAACTGGCGCGAGGTTGCCGCGTTCTTCCGGTCCGCCGTGACCGAGCAGAAGGAGGGGCGCCCGTGGGGCGAGGAGCCCCGCAGCGTCCGCGCCGGCTCCGCGGACAGCACCCACGGCACGGATGCCACCGTCTCCGTGGACGACCCGGACCATCGGACCCGGTGAGGTGAGATCCGTGCACACGCGACGACGAATGCTGCTGGGGATCACCGGCGCCGCGGGCCTTGTCTCCCTGGCCGCCTGCGGCAGCGAGGACGCAAGCGGCGACGAGGGACGCTCCCCCGTCCGCATCGCAGGCTCCGCGACGATCGAACCCATCGCCCGAATCGCGGCCCGGGAGTCCGGGATCACCGCAGAGATCGCGGGGATCGGCAGCATCGCAGGACTCGAGCAGATGTGCGGGACCGAGGTCGACATCGCGACCTCCTCCGCACCCATCCCGGGCGAGGACGGGGATGACGACCTGCAGGAAGCCTGCGAGGACGCGGGCGTGGACTACGTGGAGATCCCGATCGGGATCGATGCGCTCAGCCTGATCGTGAACGCTGAGAACACCGCGGTGCGAGACCTCTCCCGGGAGGAGATCGCGGCGATCTGGGCGTCGGGGTCCGAGGTAACGACCTGGGCCGATGTCCGCGATGGGCTGCCGGACGAGGAGATCGTCCTGTTCGGACGGGATGAGGACTCCGGCACCTACACGGTCTTCTCCGAAGAGTTCGGCGACGAGGAGGGGGCACTCCGTGAGGACTACGAGACCACGAACGACCTGAATGAGCTGATGAACTGGGTGGCCGAGGAGCCGAATGCTCTGGCGTTCACCGGCGTCGGGAACTACCTGGCCGCCCCGGAGGCGGACCGGGACCGGATCACGACCGTCGCCGTCGGCGGGGTGGAACCGGACCTCGACCACTCCGTGGACGGCAGCTACCCCTTGACCCGTCCGCTCTACCTCTACGTTCGCGTCGAGTCGCTGGAGGAGAACCCGGCGGTCGAGGACTACATCCGCTACCTGCTGGAGAACGGCACCACAATCCTGCCGCGCACCTACTTCTACCCCCTGGACGAGGAGGGGTACGACGAGTCCCTGTCCCGCCTGGAGGACCGAACGA
>JAUNUA010000296.1 GCA_030538435.1 Brachybacterium sp. | reverse complement strand
AGGGCCTCGGCGGCGACCCAGGTGCCGGGGTGGAACTGACAGGTGTCCCCATCGGCGCCCACGGATGCCTCCCCCTCCTGCTTCCAGCCCAGGGGACGGACGCTGTCCAGGGACGCGAACGCATCCTCGGTGAACTGGTCGTAATGCGGCACCGCCTCCTCGGCGGGCAGGGCAGTAGTGGAGGTGCAGCCCGTTACCGATGCGCCGAGGCCGACCGCAACCCAGGCGGTGAGAACTACTCGGCGGAGCGACGGCGACGAATCGTGATCACGGAGTGCCATGCGATGCCTCGTCGTGCGCGGCTGCGTCCTGCGGTGCCCCTGCAAGCGGGGCTGCGTCCTGCGACGCCCCGTCGGCCGGTGCCCTGTCGGCCGGGGCTGCCCGGTCGTAGCGCAGGCGAACCCAGCCGCGCTGATCTCGCGTCGAGGCGGCAGCGTCCACGAGCGTGAACTGCCCGACCCCCGCGACGTCGTAGGTCTGGCCGGGACGCACGGTGACGTCGTGGATGTGCGGGTCGCGGGGCCGGTGGATCTTCAGCACGGCGGTAACGCCGTCGGCGTCACCGACTGTGCGGAAGACGACGACGCCGAAGTCATCGGTGACGAGTTGGCCGGCCTGCATCAGCGTGAAGCTCTCAGCCATCGTTGCTCGCTCCGATGCCGGTCATGAAGATGTCGGTGGCGAACCGGCGGTCATTCGGGTCCACGCGCACCTCGTAGGCGCTGCTCGCGTGGGGGCCGTGGGGATTGGTGAGGATCAGCTCCCCGGTGGACTCGTCGTAGCCGGACACCTGATAGACGTGGGCGGCGACGAGGTCGTCGCTGGCGGGTCCGATGGGGGCGATGGGGTCGGTCATCACGGTGATCGGACGGCCCTCATCGATGGCTTGCCGGTAGGTATCGAAGTCCGGTTGACCCCACGTGTCGTACTCCTGGGCGCTGCGACCGGTGATCATCTCCAGACCCGCCTGAGGAGTATCAGCAGAGACGGCCGAGGGACGCCCGTCGACGGCATTGATCATCGCTTGTTCATAGATCGAGGCGAATCCGATCGTCCCCTCGTTGTACCCGCCGCTCCCCGCCGACTTCGCGCCGCGGGTTCCGAGGTCTTCCGGAGCAACGGACACGGTCTCCCATTGACCGTCGATGTAGAGGCGCACGTCCCAGCCGCCGGTGTCGTTGGACGAGATGTTGTTCGCCAGCAGCTGCGGCTCGGTGCCCTGGACGGCCATCAGCGCCGCGAGGTACCAGCAGTCGCCGAGCGATCCCTGCTGGACCTGGGCGTCGCGGATCGCCTGGACATCGAGGGGAACGTCGGAGGGATCCCACTCCGGATGACGGTCCACATAGCGCTCGCCGAGCGGGGAGCCAGGGCTGCCCGCCTCCACGCGGTCGCGGAACGGATCAGCGACCCGCTCGAAGAAGTTGATGGCATCCGACCAGGAGATATTCCCGCCGATCAAGCCGTCGTAAGCGGCCGAATCGATCCGTCCATCCGGGTCCGACGCTGCGTCCTGCTCCGCCGCCTGCAACGCCAGGTGGCTCGCAACAGAGTGCAGATGATCCGACACCAGGAGCATCTCGCTGCTGCACTGGTCGCCTCGGGACCGGAAATCGTCGGCGTCCCGACCAGTCCACGTGGTCGCTGCGACGGACGTCCGCACCGCATCTGCACGTTCGGCCACATGCAGGTGCCGGTCACGCACCTGCCGCGCGAGGGCCATCAGCGCCTCGGTGTCCGCACCCCACATGGTCATCCCTGCATCTTGACATCCGGGACGGATCGCCACAACGGTCGATCACGTGGTGTGGACAGAGGACCTCTCCGTCTCCCGGGGGTGCAGGTGATCTGCTGGCGCGTGCCGGACCGGTGGTCCCGCCCGGTACCAGCGCTCCAGTGACCAGGCGAGCACTCCGAGCCCGATCCCTACGGCGTCGGCGACCACGTCCCACGGGTCGGCGAGCCGCCCGGGCAGCACCGCACCCTGAATGACCTCCACGAGCACGGCCCAGGCGAGCAGCCCCACGACCACCCAGCCCATAGGGAACCGCCGTCGTGGGGCGAGGACGCGTCCGAGTGCCCATGCGGTCAGGGCGAACACGCCGATGTGCACGATCTTGTCGATCGACGGCACCGAGGCGACGGGCCCGACGTCCGGCAGGCGCGGCAGGAAGAAGCCGATGTTGACAACGATGGCAAGTCCCAGCACCACGAGCCGAGCCGTGGGAGAGGCACCGGCGCGCCGCAACTCATCGGAGGTGGTCCGCAGAATCTGATCCATAGTGCGGAGCCTGCCATGAGGCTCCGACATTCGAGCCGCGACGCTCAGGCTTCCGGAGCGGACCCGCCGAATGCACGGGAGTGCAGTCGCCGACGAGCAGCCTCCACCGTGAAGTGGTGGCGTCGCGGATGGACACGATTCGTCAGCAGAACCGCCACGGTTCCCGTCGACCGGTCCGCGTGGACGGAGGTGCCGGTGAACCCGGGGTGCCCGATGACCGAGGGAAGGACCAGGTCGCCGCCCTCGTCGCCAGCCTCGACGCCGATGCGGAGGCCCAGCCCCTGCTGGTATCGGCCGTCGATGGTGAGGTCCGGACCGAGCTGGTCGGTGCTCATCTGCTCCCACAGACCGTCGGAGATCCGCGGACCATCGGCCGTCCCGGC
>JAUNUA010000295.1:1473-2680 GCA_030538435.1 Brachybacterium sp. | reverse complement strand
TGCTCGATGCGCGCTGGGAGGGTGCGCTGCAGACCGAGGGGGTGCCGTCCTCCCGACGGTGCGAGCTCGCCTATGTCCACGGCATGGACCCCGCCTCCCGTGCACGCGCTGCCGCGGACCCCGATGGGCCCCTCGCAGGGCGCGAAGCCGACCTTGCGGCGCTGACCGCAGTGATCGAACGGCTGGGCGCGTATCTCCACGCGATAGATGCCGCCCCCACCTGGGCCGGAGCGGTCGCCGCGCTCACGGACCTGGCCGAGGGAATGCTGCACCCGCGCAGCTCCACCCCTGGTGATCGTGCCGCAGGCCGCGCCCTCGACGGCGCGCTGCAGGTGCTGGCCCGGCACGAGCCGGGGGCGGCGAACCCCGGTCGGCACGTCCTCACCCGTCACCTGGCGACCGAACTCGCAGGCGGTGCGGGCCGCGAGGGGCAGCTCCGGTCCGGCGTGGTCGTCGGGACGCTCGCCTCGGCGTTCGCCCGCGACCTCGACCTGGTGATCGTCCTCGGCCTCGCCGAAGGCATCGCCCCGGCCCCTGTTGTCCCCGATCCGCTGTTCCCCGAGGATGCGTTGGAGGCGCTCGGCGGGGCGTTCCTTCCGGCGCGCCAGGCACGGGAGGAACAGAAGGCGCAGTTCGCGGCGGCCCTCGCCGCGGGCCGCCGCACCCTGGTGACTGTGCCCCGCGGCCGTCTGCGCACACCGGGCCCCCTGTTCCTGTCCCCCTGGATCGCTCCCCACCGCGTGCTCACGGAGCAGGTCGGCGCGGTGCTGGAGCAGCAGGTCCCCGGCGCGCGCCACCTGCGGTCCGTGCATCAGATCATCGACTCGCCGCTCGCCGGGGCGCGTGACGGGTACGGCGAGGTCCCTGGCGTCTCGGGCGCCCCGGATCACGGACGGGCGTGGCATCGCGCGGCGCTGCAGAACCTTCCCCACGGCGGCACCGGTGAGGATCTGCCGGAAGCGGTGCGCACCGCGCGGGAGATCCGTGCGGACCGGCGGATGGGACACTTCACCCGGTACACCGGGAACGTCGGCCCGCTCGCCGGGTCCTTCGACGTCCGGGAACCGGCCGACGGTGCACACCAAGGCGGCCGCGGCATCTCCCCCACCGCCCTTGAGGACTGGTCGCACGACCCCTTCGACTACCTCCTGAGCAGGGTGCTGGGGGCCGAGCTGTTCACCTACCCCGACGAGGAGGAGCAGGCCGA
>JAUNUA010000295.1:0-1373 GCA_030538435.1 Brachybacterium sp. | reverse complement strand
GGTGCCGGGTCCGGGAAATCCACCGCCATGGTCCGGCGAGTCCTCGCCCTTATCGACGCGGGCGCCGAGGTCACCCGCATCGCCGCGATCACCTTCACCGAGCGCGCCGCCCTCGACCTGCGGATGAAGATCCGCGCCGCCCTGGACACCCCCGCACCGGGGATCGGCTTCGCCGCTGCGGCCCGACGCCGCGACGCCCTGGCGGACCTGGAGTCCGCCCCCATCGGGACGATCCACTCCTTCTGCGCGCACCTGCTGCGGCTGCATCCGATCGAGGCGGGCATCCCGCCGCTGCTGGAGCAGGCCGATGAGGCTGCGACGCGCGCTGCGTTCGCGCGCCTGTGGAGGACCAGGTCACGGGACCTGCTGGATGGTGAGCACCGCGAGGCCGTCGTCGTGCTGATGAATGCCGGCATGGGACCGGGGAAGCTTCGCGGTATCGCCGCGGGCCTTGCCGCCGACTGGCGACGCACCGAGACCTGGTTGCGACGTACCCGCGCTGTCAGCCCAGCCGCGAGCGGGGCCGAGTCGTCGGGTCGACCGCACCTGCGCGCCCTGCACGAGGAGCTGACAGCTGTGCAGGGCACCCCGGCAACCGGGACCTCCGCAACGGCCGTCCGGACGGTGGAGCTGGTCGCGGCGCACTGCGAGACCACCGCCACGGCGCTCGCTTCCGATCCCGCTCGCGCCCTGCCGCTGATCACGGGGATGCGCGAGGTGCGTCCGGGCAACGCCGTCGTCTGGCAGGACAAGCCACGCACCGCCGAGATCCGCCACCGTGTGAACGGGCTCCTTGGGGCCGCTCGCGCGGAGGCGATCGACGCGCTGCTGCTCCCCCTGGTGCGAGATATCGGCGAGATCGTCGTGGACGCAGCGCGGGAGCGGACCGTCGCGGGGCGCCTGCAGTTCCAGGACCTGTTGACCTTCGCCCGCGACCTCCTGACAGGGCCCCACCGGGAGCGAGTGCACGCAGAGCTGCACCAGCAGGTGCACTGGATCCTCGTCGATGAGTTCCAGGACACCGACGAGGTGCAGGCCGAGATCCTGTTCCGACTTGCGGCGCTGCGCCCCGCCGGGGCCGACGAGGACTGGCGGCGCCTGCCGCTGCGACCCGGGCACCTGTTCATGGTGGGAGACCCCAAACAGGCCATTTACCGCTTCCGCGGGGCGGATATCGGCACGTACCTGCAGGTCCGCGACGCCCTCCGCGAGCAACCGGAAGGGACCTGGCAGATCGCCTCGCTGATCACCAACTTCCGCTCCGACCCGGACGTGCTCGACTGGGTGAACGCCATCTTCGATGAGCTCATGGTCGAACAGGACGGCGTGCAGCCCGAGTACGAGAGCCTTGATGTGCGTCCCGACGCCCCCGC
>JAUNUA010000017.1:17355-20108 GCA_030538435.1 Brachybacterium sp. | reverse complement strand
CACCCCACCGACCCGCAACGCCATGACGCTGCGGGAGGGGCGAGCCCCGCCGGGACGGGCCCGTCCACCCCCGACCTGGTGGTCCTCTCCCCCGTCGAGGGAGAACTGCACCACCTGGAGGACGTGGGTGATCCGACGTTCGCACGCGGGATCGCAGGCCCCGGATTCGCCGTCGATCCGACCGGCACCGTGTTCCACGCACCCGTCAGCGGGAAGATCGACCTGGCCACGGACACCCTGCACACCATCGGGATACGCACCCCGGAGGGCGTCGAGGTGGTGGTGCACGTCGGCATCGACAGCGGGCGCCAGAAGGGTGAGGGCTTCCGCGTGCTCCGCACCAAGGGGGCGAGCGTCGCGGCCGGGGAGCCGCTGGTGGAGATTGACCCGGAACTGCTGCGCCGACACCTGCCCTCGCTGCTCACTCCCGTGGTGATCGCCGACGCCGACGGCTACGAGGTGGAGGGCCCCGACCTCACGGCAGGACCCGGGGAACCGGTGATGCGATTGCGCCGGGCCTGAGTACCCGGCCGGCCGGTGCCTGGCGGCCGAGGCGGGCCGGTGCCTGGCGGCCCGGGAGGGCCGGGAGGGCCGGGACCTGAATACCCTGGCGGGCCAGGACCTGGCGGCCCGCGCGGGATTCGACCAGACTGATCCGATGGACCCTGCCGACGCGAGCCCCCCTCCGCCGTCTCCTGTCGACCCTGGCCGGAACTGGTCGAGAACGTTCCGGTACACCGCCCGCGAGCTGGTGCGGCCGAGAAGCGTCTCCGAGCTCCAAGCGCTCGTCGCCGGCGAGAGCCGGGTGAAGGCGCTCGGCTCCCGCCACTCCTTCAGCTCGGTCGCGGACACCCCTGGAGTGCTGGTCAGCCTCGCGGGGATCCCCCAGCAGCTCGAGGTGGATTCGGCAGCGCACACGGCCCTGGTCGGCGGAGGTGTTCTGTTCGGTGACCTCGCCGAGCAGCTGGTCGCGCAGGATCTCGCCCTCGGCGCCATGGCCTCGCTCCCGCACATCTCGGTCGCCGGAGGCGTCGCCACCGGCACCCACGGCTCCGGCACCACCACCCAGAGCCTCGCGGGCGCGATCCGCTCCCTGGAGATGGTCACGGCCGACGGGGACCTGGTGACCGTCTCCCCCGCCAGCCACCCGGACACCTTCGAGGGGATGGTGGTGGCACTCGGTGCGCTCGGGGTCATCACCCGCCTCGAGCTCGCGACCCTGCCCGGGTTCGCCGTGCGCCAGGCGGTCTACCGGGACCTGCCGCTGGAGCACCTGGACCAGGAGTCCCTGGAGACCGTGCTCGACTGCGCGTACAGCGTCAGCCTCTTCACCCGGTGGCACGGGCCGGCCGCCCACCAGGTGTGGGTGAAGCAGAAGGTCGGCGCCGGCACCGCTCAGACGGGGCATGCAGCACAGGCCGGGCAGGCCGCGCAGACCGACCAGGCAGGACAGACCGCGCCAGGCGGGTCGGCAGGGCCGACCGGAGAGGACAGCCGAACAGGGCCCGCTGGCCCCCGCATACCCACCGACGCGGACTCCCCGTTCCCCGCCGATCTCCTCGGCGCCGTGCGCGCCGAGGCGCCGATGCATCCGGTCCCGGGCATGCCCGCGGAGGCCTGCACCGACCAGACCACGGCGCCCGGTCCGTTCCATGAGCGCCTGGCCCACTTCCGCTCCGATCACACCCCGAGCAGTGGGGACGAGATCCAGAGCGAGTACCTGATCGACCGGCGTCACCTGGCCGAGGCGATGACCGCTCTGCGGGCGATCGGGGCTCACCTGCAGAATGCGCTGCAGGTGAGCGAGATCCGCACCGTCGCCTCCGATCCGCTGTGGCTCTCGATGGCCGAGGGCCGCGAGAGCGTGGCGCTGCACTTCACGTGGACCGATGACCACGCGGCCGTCGACGCCGCCGTGCCGCTGGTGGAGGAGGCGATCGCGCCGTTCGAACCGCGCCCCCACTGGGGGAAGGTCACGGCGTTCTCACCCGAGGTGGTGCGCAGCCGCTACCGCCGGGCCGATGACTTCGCGGCGCTCGTGGATACGTGGGATCCGCGCGGCGTGTTCCGCAACGCGATGCTCGAGGGCCTCGGGTTCGCACCGAACCCGTCGGCTTGAGATCAGGGTCGTTCGAGCCCGCACCCGCCCCGACACGAAGGAGACTCCCGTGCTGATCACCATCGTCGACTGCGACCAGGAGACGTTCACCGAGGAGCACGAGATCACCGCTCGCGACGGCCTCGAGCTGCGGCGATCCCAGGCCCGCACGGAGCAGGAGGTGATCGCGGCCGCCGAGGGAGCCGAGGGGATCCTCGTCCAGTACGCCCCGATCACTGCGCAGGTGATGGACGCGCTCCCGGATCTCCGCGCGATCGGCCGCTACGGGGTGGGGGTCGACACCGTGGACGTGGAGGCCGCGACGGCCCGCGGGATCGCGGTGTGCAATGTCGTCGACTACGGCACCGAGGACGTGTCCGACCACGCGATCGCGCTGGCCCTGACCTGCGCGCGCGGCACCGCACGGTTCGACCGTCGGATCCGCACAGGCGAGCACGACCTCGCACCGGTGAAGCCCCTGCACCGCCTGTCGACCCGGACCGTCGGGATCCTGGGGCTCGGGCGGATAGGCCGGGCGACCGGCGCGAAGGCCCGCGCGCTCGGCTGCCGGGTGCTCGGCAGCGACCCGACCATCGAGCCCGGGACGACCACCGAGGAGGGCATCGAGACGGTCGACCAGGACACCCTGCTCGCC
>JAUNUA010000017.1:0-17255 GCA_030538435.1 Brachybacterium sp. | reverse complement strand
ACTGCTGGACCTGGACAACGTCGTGCTCACCCCGCACGCCTCCTGGTACTCCGAGGAGTCCTACAGCGAGCTGAAGCGACGGGTCACCGAGGCGGTCAGCGCCGTGGTCCGTGGCCAGCACCCCCGGGACATCCTGAACCCGGAGGTGCTGGAGCGCAGCGGGGAGTGAGCGGACCGGTTCCTCAGAACATCCCGATGACCGCGTAGACGACCAGCGCGATGACGAGGGCCACGAGGGACTGGAACGTCTGCTGCACGGTCCACACCTTCAGGGTGGTCGGCACATCCATGTTCAGCAGTCGGCCCACCAGCCAGAACCCGGAGTCGTTGACGTGCCCGGCGACGACGGATCCGGCCGCGAGGCTGAGGACGATGCAGGCGAGCTGCCAGGTGCCGAGATCGCTGGCGATGACACCCGGGGCGACCAGAGCCGCGGCCGTGGTCAGCGCCACGGTCGCCGAGCCCTGGGCGAGGCGGAGGGCTGCCGCGATCACGTAGGCGGCGATGATCAGCGGGATACCGGCGGCGGCGAGGGAGTCGGTGATCGCGTCGCCGATGCCGGTGGCGCGCAGCACCCCGCCGAACATGCCGCCGGCACCGGTGATGAGGATGACCGAGGCGACCGGTCCGAGCGCCCCGTCGACGGTGCGCTCGATGGCGTTGGAGTCCTTGCCGGTGCGCAGGCCCAGCACCAGGATCGCGACCAGTGCCGACAGCAGCAGCGCGATGGGGGTCGCGCCCAGCAGCTGCAGCGCCCCCACCCAGTACGCGTCGGGGTCGACGACTCCCGCGGAGCCAAGGGCTCCCAGCCCGGTGTTCAGCAGGATCAGGAACACCGGCAGCAGCACCACCAGGATCGTGGTCAGCGGCTTCGGCGGGTCCGTGATGGGGTCGGTGTCCTCCTGCGGGTTCGCGAACACGGCGCCGGCGACGTCGACGCGGACCCGTCGGGCGGCGAACATTCCCCACAGGTAGCCGGAGACGTACCAGATGGGGAACGCGACGATCAGGCCCAGCAGCAGCACGATCCCGAGGTTCGCCTCCACGAACTCGGTGGCGGCGACGGGGCCGGGCTGCGGCGGCAGGTACACGTGCTGCACGGACAGGGCGCCCGCGACGGGGATGCCGTAGGCGATGAGGTTGCCCTGCAGACGCCGGGCGATCGCGTAGACGATGGGGATCATCAGCACGAACGCGGCGTCCATGAAGATGGGGAAGCCGACGATGAGGGCGGCGATGCCGAGCGCGAACGGTGCGCGCTTCTCGCCGAAGATGTCGATCATCCTCTCGGCGAGTGCGCGTGCACCGCCGGAGGTCTCCACGAGGGATCCCAGCATGGCGCCGATCGCGACCAGCAGGGCGACGTTGCCGAGGGTGCCACCGAAGCCGCCGACGAGGGTGTCGATGACGTGCTCGGGCGGGATGCCCGCGACGAGCGCGGTCAGCACGCTGATGATGATGAGCGTCAGGAACGCGTGCATCTTGAACTTGATGATGAGTACCAGCAGCAGGGCGACGGCCCCGACGGCCAGCGCGATGAGCCCTCCTGCTCCCAGGGGGCTCACCCACCCGGTTTCCTCGATCCAATCCATGGGGCGGGTTCTCCTTCGAACTCGGGGGGCGGGATGTGGGACGCGCGGGGTGGCGGTCCCGGAACGCCGCGACGGGGTGCCGCCGCGGACGGGTCAGGGTGTCACCACTCGGCGAAGGACCCGTCGGCATGGCGCCATACGGGGTTCCGCCAGCGGTGGCCGACGGCGGCGCGCTCGGCGACGTAGTCCTCGTCGACGTCGATGCCGAGGCCGGGTCCGGTCGGGATGGCGACCATCCCGTCGATGTACTCGAAGACGGAGCGGTCGCGGATGTAGTCGAGCAGGTCGTTGTCGGCGTTGTAGTGGATGCCGAGGCTCTGTTCCTGGATCACGGCGTTGTAGCTGACGGCGTCGATCTGCAGGCAGGTCGCGAGCGCGATCGGACCCAGCGGGCAGTGCAGCGCGATCGCGACGTCGTAGGCCTCGGCCATGGTGGCGATCTTGCGGGTCTCGGTGATGCCGCCGGAGTGGCTGGGGTCGGGCTGGAGGATGTCCACTGCTCCGGAGGCGAGGATCTCCTTGACGTCCCAGCGGCTGTAGAGCCGTTCCCCGAGGGCGATCGGGGTGGGGGTGGTGCGCAGGTAGGGGATGAGCACGTCGAGGTGCTCGGAGAGGACGGGCTCTTCGATGAACATGAGGTGGAAGGGTTCGAGCTCGCGGATCAGCACCTTGGCCATGGGTGCGTGGACACGGCCGTGGAAGTCGACGGCGATGCCGATGTCCTCGCCGACGGCCTCGCGGATGGTGGCGACGTTCTCCACGGCCCGGGTGACGCTGGCCCAGGAGTCGATGTACTGCATCTCCTCGGTCCCGTTCATCTTCACGGCGGTGAATCCGCGGTCGACGGCCTCCTGCGCCTGACGAGCGGTCTCGGCGGGCCGGTCACCGCCGATCCAGGAGTAGACCGTGATGCGGTCGCGGACGCGCCCGCCGAGGAGCTGGTGGACGGGCAGGCCGTGGGTGCGGCCCTTGATGTCCCACAGCGCTTGGTCGAGTCCCGCGAGGGCGCTCATCAGGATGGGTCCGCCGCGGTAGAACCCGCCGCGGTACATGAGGGTCCACAGGTCCTCGATGTGGGCGGGGTCCTGGCCGATCAGCAGGTCCGACAGTTCCTCGACGGCAGCGCAGACGGTCGCGGCGCGCCCCTCGACCACGGGCTCGCCCCACCCGGTGACACCGTCGTCGGTCTCGATCTTCACGAACGCCCAGCGCGGGGGCACCTGGTAGGTGGTGACAGCGGTGATCTTCATGGGGCTCCTCGTCGGGGCAGCGGGGGTGCGCTGCGGTCAGGGTCAGATCAGGGGTGGTGGTTGTGGTGGATGCTGACCAGCTCGGAGGCGAGCTGCCTGACCTCCTCGGCGCGACGGCCAGGGGTGAACAGGGCGCTGCCGATGCCGGCGCCCGCCGCGCCGGCTGCGAGCCAGTCGGGGTAGGTCGCGGCGTCGACACCACCGACGGGCAGAAAGCGCGTGCCGTCGGGGACGACCGCGCTCCAGGCGCGCATGCCGGGGATGCCGACGGTCTCGGCGGGGAAGATCTTCAGGCTGTTCGCGCCGGCGCGCAGGGCGGTGAAGACATCGGTGGGGGTGGCAACGCCGGGGCAGCTGGTCAGGCCGAGGTCGATAGTGCGGGCAATGACGGCCGGATCGGTGCTCGGGGCGACGATGAGACGACCGCCGACATCGCGGACCCGGTCGACATCCGCGAGCTCGATGACGGTGCCTGCTCCGACGAGGACGTCGTCACCGAGCCGGTCGGCGAGGAGCTCGATCGACGCGAAGGGGTCGGGGGAGTTCAACGGGACCTCGAGGCAGCGGATCCCCGCATCGACCAGTGCATCCCCGATCTCGGGGGCGTCTGTCGGGGTGAGGCCGCGGAGGATCGCGATCAGTCCGGGCTGGTGCTGCGTCGTCGCCATACCGCTATGCTGGGCGCCACATCCCACACTGTCAACGAACATCCCACTATGTACGATCCGGGGAGGAGAGGGCGATGGTGTCACTCGAGACCGTCGGCCGCGAGCTGGCCGGCGACCTGCCGCCCAGCGCCGCCGAGACCGCATCGGCAGTCCCCCGGGGCACCCAGACCCTCGTGCGTGGCCTCGACGTCGTGCAAGCAGTCGCCGACGGCGCATCGTCCCTGCCGGACGTGGCGGCGGCCACCGGGCTCCACCGCTCCACCGCCCACCGCCTGATCCACGGGCTGCTGACGGCGGGCGTCCTGCACGAAACCTCCCGCGGTCGCTACCGATTGGGCAGTCGCCTGATCGGGTGGGGCCATGAGGCCTCCCTGCAGAACCCTCTGGTCGACGTCGCCCGCCCCATCCTGCGGGGACTGTCCCGCGTAGTCCACGACACCGTCCACCTGGGCATCGAGGACGCCGACGCCGTCATGTACCTGGACAAGATCGACGGCGAGCGGGGGGCGCAGATGCGCTCACGCATCGGCGGTCGCATGCCCCTCAGCCGCACCGGCATCGGCAAGGCCCTCCTCCTGGACGCACCCGAACGCTGGTCCGAGCGCTTCACCGCCGACACCCCCGCAGCCACCCCTCCCCGCGCCTCCGAGATCGAGGCGTTCCGCGCTCGCATGGCAGCCGCTGCGGAGCAGGGCGCGACCCTGGACATGGAGGAGAACGAACCGGGTATCCGCTGCGTCGCCGCCCCGGTCCGGGACCACGCGGGACGGATCGTCGCCGCGATCAGCGTCTCCGCAACCACTCCGTACATGCCGCCGGAGCGGATGCGGGAGCTGGTCCCGCTCGTCCGCCAGGCCGCGGACGAGATCAGCACCGGGATCGGCGGACCGTCCGCGTCCCGGATCGCACTCACCCGTGAACGCGCGGAGACTGATCACTGAGGGCCACGGCCGATGGACCGAGCCCGGAAGAAAGGACCCACGGATATGAAAGCACTGGTGATTCACGGAGCTGGCGACCTGCGATGGGAGGAGCGCCCCATCCCGGAAGCCGGGCCAGGCGAGGTGCTCGTCCGCCCGCGGTTCATCGGAATCTGCGGGTCCGACCTGCACTACTACTTCCACGGGGTGAACGGGGAGTTCGTGGTCCGCGAGCCCCTGGTCCCGGGGCATGAGATGTCCGCGGAAGTGGTGGAGGACCCCAGCGGCCGTATCGCACCCGGCACCCCTGTGACCGTGCACCCCGCCCGCTTCGGGCCGGAGACCCCCGGGCGCACCATCCCGCGGTACCTCCGGCCGGGCGGCGATTATCTCGGCTCCGCTGCCCCGATGCCGCACCGCCAGGGCGCGGCGTGCGAGCTGCTCGCCGTGGAGGCGGACATGATCCGCGAGCTCCCGGCGGGCCTGCCTCTGCGCCGTGCGGCGCTCGCGGAGCCCCTCGGGGTGGCACTGCACGGTGTACGGGTCGCGGGCGACATCAGCGGTGCCCGCGTCCTCGTCGTCGGGGCGGGGCCGATCGGCCTGCTCACGATCGCCTCGGCTCTGGATGCCGGGGCGAAGGAGGTGGTCGCCACCGATCTTCACGCCGCGGCGCTGGAGCGCGCCCGCGCCCTCGGCGCGACGGAGACGATGGAGGTGGGCACCGAGGACATTCCCGCCAGCTCCGTCGACGTCGTCTTCGAGTGCTCCGGAACCGCACCGGGGCTCACCTCGGCGCTGCGTGCCGCGGCTCCCGCCGCCGTGGTGGTGCAGGTGGGCATCCTGCCCGCCGGGCCCCTGTCCGCGGATCTCGCCCCCCTGGTCAACAAGGAGCTGCAGCTGCGGGGGACGTTCCGGTTCGATGACG
Source organism: Brachybacterium sp. (assembly GCA_030538435.1). Classification (GTDB taxonomy): domain Bacteria; phylum Actinomycetota; class Actinomycetes; order Actinomycetales; family Dermabacteraceae; genus Brachybacterium. Next base: position 11,900 of record JAUNUA010000017.1, on the reverse strand, counting down.
AGATCGATGACGCGATCCGCATGCTTGCCGCCGATCCGCGCCTCGACGACGTCATCACGCACACCGTGCCGGCGAGCGAGGAAGCACGGGGGTTCGACATCGCCCGGGATGCGGAGCGATCCGGCAAGGTCCTCCTGGAGCTGAACCCCACCGACGCGACGGACGTGACGTCGTGATCGAGCGCCCCGCCCTGCCCGCGGCGACCGCGGAAGCGCGTCTCATCGTGGTGGTGCGCGGCCGCGATGCGGACCAGTACCCTGCCCTGCTGGATGTCCTCGCCGACGCCGGAATCCGCAGCGTCGAGCTGACCATGTCCACCCCCGGCACCCTCCAGGCCCTCCCGGCCCTCCTCGATCGGTACGGGGAGCGGGTCGACGTGGGGCTCGGCACTGTCACCACGCCCGGGGAGATCGATGCCGCCGCAGCGGCCGGCGCCCCGTATGTCGTCACACCGATCACGCGTCCCGATCTGCTAGCCGCCGCGGCCGGCCACGGCCTGCCGATCATCCCGGGTGGTCTGACCCCGAGCGAGCTGCACCAGGGATGGGCCGGGGGTGCGAGCGCCGTCAAGGTGTTCCCCGCGAGCCAGGTCGGTCCGGGGTACGTCGCGGACCTGCACGGGCCCTTCCCCGGGATGCCGCTGATCCCCTCCGGTGGGGTTGATCTCGAGGCCGCGAGGGCGTGGCTGGGAGCCGGCGCCGTCGCCGTCAGCGTCGGGGGTCCGCTGCTGGGGGATGCCCTGCGCGGTGGGGACAGGTCCGCGCTCGCCGAGCGGGCGGGCCACTTCGCCGAGGCCTGCGCATCAGGGGGGTCCGCATGACGTCGCTGCCTGGCAGTGCACCGGAGGTCGTCACGCTCGGGGAGACGATGGCCATGATGCGATCGGGGAGGGTCGGATCCCTCGCGCATCTGCCGGAGGTGGAGATCTCCCTCGGCGGCGCCGAGTCGAACGTGGCCGTCGGGCTGCGCCGCCTGGGCGTGGAGGTGGCATGGATCGGCCGGGTGGGGGACGACGACCTCGGCGAACGGGTCGCACGGGAGATCAGGGCGGAAGGCGTCATCGCCCACGCCGTCGTCGACCCCGAGCGCCCTACCGGACTGATGATCAAGTCCCACCCGACGAGCCGCTCTACGCGCGTCGCCTACTACCGCTCGGGGTCCGCCGGTTCTGCCCTCGCCCCGGAGGACGTGCCCGCCGGTCTCATCGAGGGGGCGCGGCTGCTCCACCTGACCGGGATCACCCCGATGCTCTCGACCACCGCGGCACGGTCCGCGCGGGAGGCGGCGGAGCGGGCCGCCGCGGCCGGGACCCTCGTCTCCGTCGACATCAACTACCGCTCCGCCCTCGGACCGCCCGAGCGGTGCGCCGAGCTGCTCCAGCCGGTCCTCGCCCACGCCGACCTCGTCTTCGGCGGACCCGAGGAGCTGGCTCTGCTGGCACCGACGACCGACCCCCAGGACCATGACGCCCTGCTGGAGGCAGCCAGCGAGGACGGCACCCGCGACGTGGTTCTGAAGCTCGGGGCCGACGGGGCACGGGTGCGTGCCCGGGGCGGCCAGGAGGCGCAGGCCCCGGCGGTCCCGGTCGATGTGGTCGACACGGTCGGGGCGGGTGACGCGTTCGTCGCGGGCTACCTCAGCGCCCTGCTCGAGGGCGCAGACCTCGTCTCGTGCCTGGAACGAGGGGCGCTGTGCGGTGCGGCAGCCTGCAGCACCCCCGGGGACTGGGAGGGCGCGCCGCGTCGACGGGATCTGGAGCGGTCATCCTCGGCGGCGTCGACGGATCCCGTCGACCGGTGAAGGACGGTCCGGTCTCCGGCACCGGGATGCCCCTCAGGTGATCAGCGAGGGCAGCCACACCGACAACGCGGGGACGAACGTGATCAGCAGCAGCACCGCGATCATCGGCAGGAAGAACGGCAGCACGCCCCGGATCACCTGCGTGACCGAGGCCCCGGTCACCGAGGACAGCACGAACAGGACCAGCCCGACCGGTGGGGTCAGCAGCCCGATCATGAGGTTGAAGATCATCATGACCGCGAAGTGGGTCTGGTCGATCCCGTAGACATCCGCGATCGGCGCCAGCACCGGCACCAGGATGAGGATCGCCGCGGTGGGCTCCAGGATCGCTCCGATGATCAGCAGCATGACGTTCACCAGCAGGAGGAACAGCAGCGGTTGGTCGGTGATCTGCAGGATCAGCTGCGCGACGACCTGCGGGGCCTGCTCCCGGGCGAGGACCCAGCCGAACAGGGCGGCACTCGCCACGATGATCAGCACGCTGCCGGTGGTCTCCACCGTGCTGGCGGCGACCTTGCGGATCGTTGCGAGGGACATCTGCCGGTACAGAATGGTGAGGATCCCGATGTAGGCGACACCGACCGCGGATGCCTCGGTCGGCGTGAACACCCCCGAGAGGATGCCGCCGAGGACGATGACGGCGGCACCCGCGACCGGGACGGCCCCGAGGATGCTGCGCACACGTTCCCCCCGCGGCGCCTTCGGCAGGCGCAGGTCGTCCCGTCTGCGCGTCTGGACCCACACCATGAGGCACAGGGCGACGACCAGCACGAGAGCGGGCAGGATGCCGGCGAGGAAGAGGGCGCTGACGGACAGGCCCGCGGTCACCGCGTAGATGATGGCCGGGATGGACGGCGGGATCATGGGGGCGATGAGCGATGAGGCGCCGGTGATCCCGAGGGCGAAGCCCTCGTCATAGCCGCGCTTCTTCATCGCAGGCACCTGGATGCGGCCCATCGCGGCGGCGTCCGAGATCGCGGCGCCGCTCATCCAGGAGAACCCGAAACTGGTGGCCACGTTGACGTACCCGAGGGAACCGCGGACGTGACCGATCGCCGCGACCGCGGCGTCGAACAGCCGGTCCGTGGCCCCGGAGACGTTGGCCAGGTTCCCCAGCAGGATGAACATGGGGACGGCCAGGAGAGCGAAGGTGAAGATCCCCGTCCCGGCCTGCTGGGCCGCGAGGGCGGCTGTCGCCGTCGGGTCGATGAGGATGTAGACGATGGAGGGGATCAGCAGCGCGGCCCACACCGGGACGCGCAGCACCAGCAGCACCAGCAGCGCGAGGAACATCAGCAGCAGCGTCATGAGCTCAGAGTCCTTCCACGGACGCGGCCTTCTCGACCGCTCCGGGGATCTCATCGGGGTGCCGGATGTACAGGTAGGTGTTCAGCACCATGTGGACCAGGATGATGACGTTCCCGACCAGGACAGCGGCGTACAGCACCGCCTTGGGCAGTCCGGTGGCGGGCAGCGGCAAGATGCTGGTGAGCTGCACCAGGGTGATTCCTCCGTAGATCATGAACGCGGACACGGCGATCACCACCAGCATCGCGACGATCTCGAGCGCGTCGGCGAGGCGTCGCGGGAGGATCGCGGCGACCACGTCGACCGCGATATGGGTGTTGCGGGAGGCGACGAATCCGGCGGCGATGTAGGTGCACCACACGAGCAGCAGGCGCGCCAGCTCCTCGCTCCACGTGAGTGGCTGGTTCAGGACGTACCGGGCGACGACCTGCACGATGATGAGGACGAACACGCTGAGCAGCAGCACGCCGGCCAGGACCCGCTCGGTGTCGGTGATGGCGCGGTAGACCTTCGAGCGTCGTTCGAAATAGTCCCGCTCGATGTAGGTGTTCTCGATGGCGGGGACACGACCGTCGCGGGTTCCCTCGATGGGGCGGGGGGACTGTGTGCTCACTGGACCGACTCCTGGATCTCGAGGTACAGGTCGCCCCAGGCGACGCGATCCGGCATCTCCTCGGCGACGAGCGCCTGGAATGCATCGATGTCGACCTCGTCGTTGATGGTGATGGCGTCCTCCTCGCGCCATGTGGCGAGGATGTCCTCCTCCTCGGCGACAACGGCGTCCCTGATGGCGACGCGCGCGGTCTCCACCGCGTCGTGGACGGCGTCCCTCTGCTCGGGCTCCAGGGTGTCCAGGAAGTGCTCCGAGGTGACGATGTTGATGCCCTGGACGCAGTGGGCGGAGAGGTTCAGGTAGTCCTGCACCTCGTAGAACCGCTGCACCTCGATGGTGGGAATGGGATTCTCCTGGGCATCGATGGTGCCCTGCTGCAGCCCGAGGTAGGCCTCGGAGAGTGCCATCGGCGTGGGCGAACCGCCCATGATCCCGAAGTTGGTGAGGTACATCGGGGCGTCGGGGGTGCGGATCCGCAGGCCGTCGAGGTCCGACGGCTGGATGATCGGGCGGTTGGAGGTGATGTGCCGATTGCCGTAGAACCAGGTGGCCAGTGCCCGCAGTCCCGTCTTCTCCGCCGTCTCGTCATTGATGCGCCCCATGACCTCCCCGGTGGTGGCCTGGTCGAACTGCTCGACGGAGGTGAACAGGTAGGCGGCGTCCAGGACCGCGGCGGGCGAGTTCCACACCCCGAGGAAGGAGGGGCCGACGACGGCGAACTCGAGGCCGCCCGTCGCGACCTGCTCCGCTGTCTCCGCCTCCCCGCCGAGCTGCGCGGAGGGGTAACTGCGCAGCACGATGCCGTGGGGAGCAAGCTCCTCGCGGAGGATCTGCACACCCGTCGTCTCCACGACGTGAGAGGGATCGTAGGGGTGTCCGAAGCGGACGACCCGGGCGTCGGGGTCGTCGTCGGGGGTCTGGACGGCGCTGGTGTCCACGGGCTCGGTGAGACCGCATCCTGGCAGGGCGAGCGCTGCGAGGGCGCCTGCGGCGAGCGCGCCGCGGCGCGGAATCATCCGTCCCGCGCGGGCGAGCAGCGGGGGGCGTGGAGCGCGGACATTCTCGTGCCGGGAGGGGGTCGACGTCATCGGAACCTCTCTGTTCGGATGCCCGGCCACCGTACCCAGCAGCACGCACCCCGACAACCCATTCCCATAGGATCGACGGTCACGATGTGGTGACAAAGCGGGCTCCGGGCGGGGCTCCTGTCCGGGCGCTACCGCGGCCCGTGGCGGCATCCGGAGAAGCCATCGGGTGCGGCATCCTTGACTTCCCGTGCCGCCCTCACAAGACTGGACGGGCATCCTATGGGATCTGCGGTCTGCGGCCGCCGCGCCATGTCCTGTCGCCGCCGACGGGTCCCCCGGCCAGGTCCCGGCACCGCCGCCCACCCCCGTCCCGAAGGAGCCACCGTGCCCGCATCGCCCCTGTCCGGCGCCGTCGAGTTCGCGAAGATGGTCTCGAGCGGAGGTCTCCGGCTCGACCCTCTCGCCTCCTCCCCCTCGATCGAGGACATCCGCAGGCTCGCCCGGCGACGCCTGCCCCGGATGGCCTTCGACATCCTCGACGGTGCGACCGGTCAGGAGCAGACCCGGGAGGAGAACATCGCGGACCTGAGAGAGGTGCGCTTCCGTCCCCGCTGGCTCACCGACATCTCCACGGTCGACGCCTCGACCAGTTTCTGCGACCTGGACCTGGAGCGGCCCTACGTGATGGGGCCGCTCGGATTGCAGCGGATGATCGGCGGAGAGGGCGAGAAGTCGGCCGTCCGCGCGGCGGGGGCGGCCAACATCCCCTTCACCATCTCCACCGCCTCCAACTGGTCGATGGAGGAGCTTGCCGCGGAGGCCACCGGTCCCCTGTGGTTCCAGCTGTACATGTACAAATCGGAGCGGATCGTCTCCAACCTCATCTCCCGCGCCCGCGACATCGGTGCCGAGGTGCTGATGGTGACCGTGGACGTCCCCCTGAACGGCAAGCGCTACCGCGACCACCGCAACGGCATGTCGATCCCTCCACGGATCACCCCCCGCAACGCCGTGGAGGCCCTGCGGCACCTGGGGTGGACACGATCGGTGATGCGACCCCCGGCCATCGGTTTCCGCAACCTCATCGGGGAGATCCAGGGCGACAACGCCGTCTCGCACCAGGATTTCGTCAACAGGTATCTCGCGAACCTCACCCTCACCTGGGACTCCATCGAGCAGGTGCGGCGGCAGTGGGACGGCCCGCTGTTCCTCAAGGGCATCACCACCCCCGAGGACGCCCTGCGGTCCCTCGCCGTGGGCGCGGATGGCATCTACGTCTCCAACCACGGCGGACGCCAGCTCGATTCCGTTCCCAGTGCGATCCGGACCCTGCCCACGATCGCCGACGCGGTGGGCGACCGCCTGCAGATCGTGTTCGATTCCGGCATCCGTTCGGGAGCGGACATCGCGAAGGCACTGGCGATGGGTGCAGACCTGGTCTCCATCGGTCGCGCCTGGGGTTACGGCAACGCGGCCGCCGGTGAAGCGGGTGTCCGGCGGGTGCTGGAGATTCTCGACGAGGAACTTGCCCTGACCATGGGATTGCTGGGGGCAACGGACGTGGGTGCCTTGGACCGCAGCTTCGTCGAGTACCCAGAGGCGTGGCATGGCCGGGGACTGCACCGCGAACCCGAACCCGACACGACAACCTCCGCCGACGAACCCACCGGGGTCGAGCGATGAGCCGGCGATGGAGGGTCGCGGTCTCCGGCGACATGGCCTCCGCCGACGGGTCGACGATCTACGGGGACATCGGCCTCGGCGACCTGACCGACGCGGGCCTCGCGTGGGAAGTCGTCGATCCCGTGGACGGGCGACTGCGCGGCGGGGACCTCGAGGGCTTCGATGCGCTGCTCCTGCTGGGGGGCCTCCCGGTGGATGAGGACACCCTGGATGAGGTGACGACCCTGCGGCACATTGCCCGGTTCGGCGCCGGGTACGAGAAGGTCGACCTCGAGGCCTGCGACCGCCGCGGGATCACCGTCACCAACGCCCCGACGGGGCTGCGCACCCCCATGGCCCACACTGCCCTGACGCTGCTGCTCGCCCTGGCGCACAACCTCCTTGCGAAGGACCGTCTGGTGCGCGAGGGCCGCTGGGAGGACAAGGCGGCTCTGCACGGGCACGGCCTCGCCCGGGCGACCATCGGCGTGGTCGGGCTCGGTGGGATCGGCCGGGAGACCGTCCGCATGCTTCGGGGCCTCGGCCTCACGGTGGTGGGCTGGAACCGCTCGCCCCGACCGGAGTTCTGCGCGGAGGCGGGCATCGAGCAGGTGGAGCTCGATGAGCTGCTGCGACGCAGCGACTTCGTCGTCCTCACGGTCGCTGCGGCCGCCGGGACACGCCACCTCATCGGCGCGCGGGAACTGGAGCTCCTGGGGCCGGGCGGGTTCCTGGTGAACATTGCGCGCGGCAGCGTCGTCGACGAGGAGGCTCTGATCCAGGCACTCCGGGCTGAGCGGTTAGCGGGAGCCGGGCTCGACGTGTTCGAGACCGAACCGCTCCCTGCTGACAGTCCGCTCACGGGGATGGCGAACGTGGTGCTCGCACCCCATTCGCTGTGCTGGACACGCGACTTCATCGACGCGACCGCCGCCGAGGTGCGCGAGTGCCTGGTCGCGATGGCTCGCGGCGAGCGCCCGGCGACGGTGGTGAACGACCCCGACGCGGGGGACCGAACCATCGACTAGGCCGACGGTCGGACTCCCCGCGACAGCGGAGACTGCGGCCCGCTCAGGCGACCGGTCGGGCGTCCCCGCACAGGTGGACCTGCACCCCAAGGGCGTCGAACATGGCGGCCTTGGCCGTCAGTGCCCGATCGGCGGCCTCGGCATCGTTCGCGTAGACCAGCTGGGCGTGGTTGGCCTTGTGCCGCGCCATGAACTGGTCTCGGCTCACGCCGTGGAGGACGACGTGCGCGATCGGCCACTCGGGGTTGGTCGATTCCTTGCGTCGCCGAGTCTCTTCCTCGGGCAGCTCGACCACGTCGCCTCGACCGATGTCCACGTGCAGCCGCTCGTCCTGGACGTAGACGCGCGACCACACGATCGGGCCAGGCTTGGAGACCCCGTTGATGGTCGCACCCCCGGCGGGGAAGAACACCGGCCCCTGGCGCCAGGCCTCCGCATCCGCGTAGCCGTTCTCGAAGTGACTGGGCGGGACCGACCCGGAGATCTCGTACACCCAGACGTACCGGCCCTCGTACTCCTCCCCCCATCGGACGTCGTGCAGGGTCGTAGCCGGATCCATTCCCATCGCGGTCCAGATCCGATTGGTCACCAGTGCGTCGACCGCGACCCCCTCGTCCACCTCGTTGAAGTGCGGCAGGGCGCGGCCCTCCCACAGCACCCGGGCACCGTCGCGGCTGGTCACCGGCGGCCGTTGGACGTTGTTCAGCAGTCCTTCGACCAGGTCGGAGGCGGGGCACACGTCCTTCAGGCCCTGCTGGTACTGGATCCCGACCGCGTCCAGTCCGAAGTCGTCGGCGATTCGCAGCGCCGCGATGTACATCTTGTACTGCCAGCGCAGCTGGGCCTCAGTCAACTCGGTGCTGTCGTCCGTGCCCAGGCGGAACGTCATGCCGGCGTCGCGCAGCCAGCTGCCAATGGCGTCGGCCTCCCCGTTGGAGACGGTCTGCATCTCCGCCCACAGCGCGGACTGGGACAGTCGCTCCTTGTAGATGCCCAGGGCGTTCAGCATCTCATCGTCGATGATCGCGTTGTACATGCCCATGCAGCCCTCGTCGAAGACGCCGATGATCGCCTTGTCGCGCAGGAGCTGCTCGGCCAGAGCGCGGCCCAGGTCAACTTCTGGTCCGTCCTCGAGAGCCGGCAGAGGGCTCACATGGGAATCGTCGTGCTCGATCCGACCGGTCTCGACGAAGGAACGAATGCCGTCGCGGAACATGTCGTCGGTCCCGTCCACGGTCCAGATGGTCGAGTAGTCCCGACCCATCTTGGTGAGACCACCGTTGAGATTGAGCAGCCCGACCAGACCCGGCCACTCGGGGGCGAAGTTCGCGACCGTGAGGATGGGGCCGCGATGGGTGCGCAGGCCGGCGAGCACGTGGTGGCTGTACTGCCAGTTGCCGATGGCGACGACGAGGGGAGCATCCGGGGGGATCTCCCGGAAGACCTCGAGCCCCATGCTCTGAGAGCGGATGAAGCCGTGGCCCAGCACCGGGTCCTCCTCGAAGGCTCTCTGCACGGACCAGCCGGCATCCTCCACCGCACGGGCGACGATCCGCTCGAGCTCCTGCTGCGCTTCCCAGCTCGCGGTGTTGGCGCTCTCCCGCAGATCGCCCGAGGCGACCAGGTAGATCGTCTTCTCGGGAGCTTCCGGCCGATCGGGCGCGGACGGTCTGGCGTAGGTGCGGTCGGATACGGTCATGGGGTCCTCCTGTGATCGGTGGTCGGTGTCGACCGGGGTCGGCGGTGTGGCGATGCTGCTGCTCACCGGCGGCGCTGGAACGCCGCGAGATGATGAGCGGTCTCCTTCGTCCGCTCGTACAGCTCGAGATAGTGGCCGTAGAGGTCGTCGTACAGCGATCGGACATGCTGATCGGGGGTGAGAACCTCCCGTGGCGGGTTCCAGGCCGCGACATCGATCGGCGATCCGCCCCCGATGTCCGGGGCATGCCGCGCCGCGAGGGCCGCGGCCCCGTAGGACGCGCCGATGTGCACGGTGGGAACGGCCTGCTCGAGACCGGTGACGTCGGTGACGATGCGGGGCCACAGCCCTCCCTGGGTGCCTCCGCCCGCGGCGACCACCCGGTCGATGCCGATGCCCGCCGCGTTGAACTGCTCCACGTTGTGCCGTACCCCCAGGGCGGTCGCCTCGAGCGCCGCACGGTAGAGGTCTCCTCGGGTGTGGTCGAGGGTCAGCCCTATCAGGATCCCCCGAGCATCGGGGTCCTGGATCGGGGTGCGCTCCCCCGCGAAGTACGGGAGCATCAGCAGTCCCCCGGCGCCGGGTCCGGAGTTCTCCGCCTCGGCGAGCAGTCGGCTGTAGTCGATGCCTCCCACGATGTCCCGAAGCCAGGTGGTGATCGCTCCCGAGGTGGCCATGCCGCCAGCGAGGTTGTAGGTCCCGGGGAAGGCTCCCACCGTTCCCCACATCGTGCGGGAGGTCGATCTGCGGCTAGCGGTGGCTATGAGGAACAGGGTGGTCCCGTACATCAGCATGAGGTCGCCGGGGTTCTGCGCGTCCACGCTGATCGCCTCGTTCCAGGCGTCGATGGTGCCGGTGATGACGGGAGTGCCGGGGGTGATGCCGGGGATCTCCGATGCCGCCCGCTCGGTGACGACCCCGGCAACGTCGCCGGGCCACGTCAGGCGCGGCTTCTCGATGCCCTGCGCGACCTGCTGCCACCAGGGATCGTGCCAGTCGAGTTTCTCGGTGTCGTACAGGGGCGTCGACTGCGAGGCGCTGTGATGGTCCAGGACGTACTCGCCGGTGAGCCGCTGCGCGAGGAAACTGGCGGGCATGAGGAACTGCTGGGCGCGCTCGTAGATGCCTGGTTCGGTGTCCCGCACCCACGCGATCTTCGGGCCTGCGGCCTGGGAGGTCAGTACGCTGCCGCACCGGGCCAGGATCTCCTCCTCCCCGATCTCGGTGGTGATCCTGTCGATCTGCTCACCGGCTCGGGTGTCGACGCCGTACAGGATCGCGGGGCGGACGGGGGTGCCGTGCTGGTCGGCCAGCAGCACACAGGGCCCCATCCCGGACAGGCCGATGGCCTGCACGTGGGTGTCACCGGCCGCTGTGAGCAGTTCCGCGGTGATCGAGCGCAGCTCCTCCCACCACACCTCTGCGGCCATTTCCACATGGCCGGACCGGGGGCGCGATACCTCGTGCTCGCGCGTCGCGGACGCGCAGATCCTCCCGGTCTCGGTCACCAGGACGCCCTTTGTGGATCCGGTGCCGACATCGATGCCTAGTACGACGGGGGTGGACTCGTTCATCATGGGTGCCTCGTGTCGACGCCGAGGTCAGCTGCGCGGTGCGGGCTCGGAGGTCGGCCGGGCGGGGCCGTCGTCCAGCGAGACCGCTCCGTCCCCCACGTGGATCTCCATCGAGTCGAAGGTGGGGGCGGGGGGTCGGGTGGTCGCGGGCCGGTCGAGATAGAACACCGCGGTCGAACTGATGTCGTCGCGCAACGGCAGGTACCGTCGACCACTGCGCCAGCCGAGGGCCTGGATGTCCACGGTCGTCAGCGCCGAGGTGAAGGCGATGGGGTCGGCAAGGTGCCAGCGGTACATCCCGAAGCGCTGCTGGGAGTCGTAGAGGCCGTCGGGCCGGATCACCTGGGGCATGCCGAGGTACGGGGTGGAGAACTCGGTGTAGCCCCGTCCGGGGACGTCGAAGTTCCATGCACCGCCGAAGTAGTCCTCGGTGCCGGTTCCGCAGATGGTGGGGTGCTGCTCATCCGCGTCCATGTAGAACTTGATCTCTCCTTCACCCCACCAGCCCGGGGAGTTGACACCCCAGGTCATGTAGGTCCCGACGTACTGCCCCTGTCCCTCGATGCCCTCGAGGAGGACGTGGGGGGTGCGGGCCGCGAGCGGATTCGAGCGGCGCCACTGGGCGTGGAAGTACCCGTCCTGCGCGTGGTCACCGCCCTGCTCGAACGTGATCTGGTAGTAGACGGTCGCGGTGGCGCCAGAGGTGTTCTCCAGGGTGAGTCGGGCGCCGTCCCGGAACGGCATCGGCCAGTAGGAGTTGAAGCCTCCGTGCGGGTTCGCGGCGATGACCTGGGAGTTGACCTGCGTGAACCGTCCCCAGCCGTTGCAGAAGAAGTCGCCGTAGGGGACCTCGACGGCGGGGTCCTCGCTGTCGTCCCAGTAGGCCCGCAGTACGAGGGTTCGCCAGTGCGAGGTGTGGGTGGTGACCCAGATGTGGGTGATCACGCCGGACCCGTCGATGTCGGCCAGGGTGAAGATCTCCCCGGGGCCGATGTCGACGCTCGGGGAGATCTTCCATCCGGGACCGAGGTCGCGCGCGCAGTCGGCACCGGTCCCCTCGGTCGCCTTCGCGCCGCCCCCGGGGCTGCCGTCGAAGTTCTCCGGGCTGATGGAGCGGGTGCGGACGTCTCGGAGCGCGGGAAGGGCGCTGAGGTGGCGCAGGGTCATGGCTTCTCCCTCGGGCGGGTG
>JAUNUA010000294.1 GCA_030538435.1 Brachybacterium sp. | reverse complement strand
AATCGCGCGTGTGGGCCCTGGTTCCGGGCTAGGGTGTCGCGGATGACGGATCCAGGTCTGCTTGCGCTGCTGAGCCTCGCCGCCGCGACCTTCGTCGGCGCCGTCGTGCAGCGCTCTACGGGGATGGGCTTCGCCCTGCTGGCCTCGCCGTTCCTCATGCTCGTGCTCGGTCCGTTCGAGGGGATCCTGGTCGCGAACCTCTGCGGTTCTGCGTCCTCCGCGCTGAACCTGACCCAGATGTGGCGCGATATCGACTGGCGCCGCGCGGTGGTCCTGGTCCCGATGGGTGTCGTCGGCGTCCTACCCGGAGCGATCGCGGTGCTCCTGCTGCCCCCCGGTCCCCTCATGATCGGCGTGAGCCTCGTGGTGATCCTCGGGTTGACACTCACCCTCGGCCTGCGGGGACGTCGACTGCCGAACTCGCGGGCGCTGTCGGCCACCGGCGGCCTCGCCTCGGGCTTCATGACCGTCTCCGCCGGCGTCGGCGGACCCGGGGTCGCGATCTATGCGCACGCCACGAACTGGTCGCATCGCCCTTTCGCGGCCACCGCGCAGCTGCACTTCTGCGCCCTGGGCATCGCGTCGCTGATCGCCAAGTGGTCTGTTCCGAGCCTGTCCGCCCCGGGATGGGCGACATTGGCGGCTGCCCTGCTGGGTGGTCTGCTGGTGGGCAACATCCTCGCTCCCCGGATCTCACCATCGGCAGCGATGACGTTCGTGATGGCGGTGGCGGTGGGCGGATCGCTCCTCGCGCTCGCTCGCGGCGTGTCTGCGACGCTGTGATCCCATCATCCCCGCATTCCCGACGAACCGGTGTCCGGCACTTGACGCGCACGCAGGATGCGGAAGGGTGGGGGCATGAACACTGAGCAGAAGTCCCTCACCGTCACCCGCACCATCGACTCCTCACCGAAGGAGATCTTCGAGGTGCTGAGCCTGCCGTCCCGTCACCCGCAGATCGACGGCTCCGGCTTCATCCGCAGCGACGACCACAACGACCGCATCGAGAAGTCCGGCACCAAGTTCACGATGAACATGGAGGGCGACCACATGGGCGGGGAGTACCGCACGGACAACTGGGTCTCCGCCTTCGACGAGAACAAGATGATCGGCTGGAAGACCGCCCCGGAGGGCACCGAGCCCCCCGGGTGGGAGTGGCTGTGGCAGCTCGAGGCCGAGGGCAGCGACGCCACCCGCGTCTCCCTGACCTACGACTGGTCCGCCGTCACCGACAAGGAACTGCTGAAGAAGGTGTCCTTCCCGCTGGTCACCGAGGAGCAGCTCGAGGAGTCGCTGAACAACCTCGCCGCCGCTGTCGCCGGCAACTGAGCCGCACCCTCGCCCCGGCGCCGTCACCTGAGCCGCTCAGCGGTGGCGATGCGCGCCGCGTCGCGCGAGTGAGGCAGGGGCATCCGGGCGGGACGACGTGTCAGCCCGCCTGGATGCCCGCCAGCATGTGCACGGCGTCGGCGGTCGAGGTGTACAGCTCCCGGTAGCGGGCGTACAGCTCGTCGTAGAGATCGCGGCGCGAGGGCTCTGGTCGCAAGGTCTCCCGCGGCGGGTTCCAGGCCGCGGTGTCGACGTCCTCGACCAGCCGCGCGGCGAGCATCGCCGCCCCGAGAGATGCGCCGACCGTATGGGTCGGCACGATCTGCTCGAGACCGGTGATGTCCGAGACGATGCTGGTCCACAGGCCGCCCTGCGCCCCGCCGCCGACCGCGGCGATCCTTTCGATGGTGATGCCGGATGCACGCATCGCCTCCACGTTGTGCCGGACGCCGAATCCTGTCGCCTCCAGCGCCGCCCGGTACAGGTCGCCCCGGCCGTGGGAAAGGGTCAGGCCCGCGATGACACCGCGCGCGTCGGGATCCTGGATCGGAGTGCGCTCGCCCGCGAAGTAGGGCAGCATCAGCAGGCCGCCCGCGCCCGGGCCGCTGCGGTCGGCCTCGGCCAGCAGCTCGGGGTAGGGCGCCGCGCCGGTCAGGTCGCGCAGCCAGCCGGTGATCGCCCCGGAAGTTGCCATCCCGCCCGCCAGGTTGTACGTCCCCTCGAAGGCGCCGACGGTGCCCCACATGGTCCGACTGCTGGTGCGCTCAGCGGTAGTGGCGATCAGGAACATCGTCGTGCCGTACATGAGCATCAGGTCGCCGGGGTGCGTGGCATCCACGCTGATCGACTCCGACCAGGCGTCGATGGTGCCGGTGATGACCGGAGTCCCCTCCACCAGCCCGGGGATGCACCGGGCCGCGTCGGCGCTCACCGTCCCGGCCCGCTCACCCGGCCACTGTAGCGCCGGCAGCTCCAGTCCCGGGGCGACATGCTCGGCCCAGGGGAGGTGCCAGTCGAGGGCAGCGGTGTCGTACAGGGGTGTGGACTGGCTCGCGCTGTGGTGATCGAGGACGTATGCGCCGGTCAGGCGGTGCGCCAGGAACGAGGCGGGCATGAACAGTCGCCGCGCCCTCGCGTACGCCGCGGGCTCCCTCTCGCGCACCCACGCGATCTTCGGTCCGGCGGCCTGCGTGGTCAGCACCGAGCCGCACCGGTCGAGGATCTCCTGCTCGCCGAGCTCCGCGGTGAGTCGGTCGATCTGCGCACCCGCACGGCTGTCGACCCCGTACAGGATCGCCGGACCGACCGGCTTTCCCTCCGCGTCGGTGAGCAGCACGCACGGCCCCATCCCGGAGACGCCCACGGAGATCAC
>JAUNUA010000293.1 GCA_030538435.1 Brachybacterium sp. | reverse complement strand
ACTGCTCCGGCGACCCGGAGCAGCACGGATGCCACGGTCATGCAGAGGTCGCGGTCACGTCCACCACGCGCCCCGAGCGCGCGGATTCCAGCACCGCCTCGACGGTGCGGACCGTGTGCAGGCCCTCGCGCATGGTGACGATGTTGGAGGCGTCACCGAGGATCGCGTCACGGAACGCCTCGTGCTCGGTGCGCAGCGGCTCTTGGCGGGTCAGGGCGTAGCGCACGCTGTCCCCTTCGGAGACGCCGCGGAAGGAGGCCATCGACTCCCAGACGTTGGTGGCGGCCTCGGCGTTCGCGTGGAAGGTGAGGTCCGTGGTCGAGGTATCGCCGACCAGCGCGCCCTTCTCCCCGGTGACCACGGTGACGCGTTCCTTGAACGGCGACAGCCAGTTCACCAGGTGGTTGGTGATGGTGCCGGAGGCGAGGCGCCCGGTCACCGAGACCATGTCCTCGTCCTCGCGGCCGGAGCGGCGGGTGGAGGTCGCGGCCACAGAGGCGTAGTCGCTCTGGGCGACCCAGGCCGTGAGGTCCAGGTCGTGGGTCGCGAGGTCCTTGACCACGCCCACGTCCGCGATCCGGGCGGGGAACCCGCCCTGGCGGCGGGTGACGATCTGGTAGATCTCGCCCAGCTGCCCGTCCTCGAGGCGGCGGCGCATCTCCTGCAGGGCGGGGTTGTACCGCTCGATGTACCCCACGGCGCCGACCAGGCCCCGAGCCTCGAAGGCGTCGGTGATCTGCTCCGCCTCGCCGATGTCGAAGGCCAGTGGTTTCTCCACCAGGCAGTGCACACCCGCCTCGGCGAGGGCCAGCGCCACGTCCTTGTGCAGGGCGGTAGGGACGGCGATGACGGCGTAGTCGATGCCGGCGGCGATCAGCGCCTCGACGTCGGGCAGCACCTCGAGGCCCTGCGCGGCGCCATGGGGGTCACCGTAGGCATCGGCGACCGCGACCAGGTCCACGCCGTCCAGGCTGTGGAGGTTCCGGGCGTGGTGGCGGCCCATCATGCCGAGTCCGATCAGGCCGGCGCGGAGCCGTGTCGTCCCGTTCATCACGCACCCGCCGTCGTCACTGCGGCGACGGCCGCGACCACGCGGTCACGATCCTCGTCCGAGACGCTCGGGTGGACCGGCAGTGACAGCACCTCACGGGCCAGCATCTCGGTGACCGGCAGGTCCAGCTCCAGCCCGTAGGAGGGCAGGCGGTGGACGGGGGTGGGGTAGTACACGCCGCAGCCCACGTGGTGCTCCTCGCGCAGGGCGGTCGCCAGCGCGTTCCGATCCTCGGTGCTCGCGCCCTCGATGCGCACGGTGTACTGGTGGTACACGTGGGTGGCGTCCTCGGCGACGACCGGGGTGATGACGCCGCTCAGGTGCTCATCGAAGTGGGCGGCGAGCTCCTGCCGGCGCGCGGTCCACCCGGCCAGCTTGGTCAGCTGCACGCGACCGATCGCGGCGTGGATGTCGGTCATGCGGTTGTTGAAGCCGGCGACCTCGTTGGCGTACTGGGTCTCCATGCCCTGGTTGCGCAGCAGGCGCACCTGGCGGGCCAGCTGCGCGTCGCCGCAGGAGACCATGCCGCCCTCACCGGAGGTCATGTTCTTGGTCGGGTAGAGGGAGAACATCCCACCCCGCCCGAAGGTGCCGACCTGCTTGCCCTGCCAGGTGGCGCCGTGCGCCTGGGCGGCGTCCTCGAAGACCCACAGGCCGTGCCGCTCGGCGATCGCCATGATGCGGTCCATCGGCGCGGGATGCCCGTAGAGATGGACCGGCTGGATGCCGACGGTCCGCTCGGTGATCGCGGCCTCCAGCGCCTCCGGGTCCATCGTGAAGGTGTCCGGGTCGACGTCCACGAACACCGGGGTTGCGCCGCAGACGGCGACGGAGTTGGCGCTCGCGGCGAAGGTGAAGGAGGGGACGATGACCTCGTCACCGGGGCCGAGCCCCAGCGCCAGCATCCCCAGGTGCTGACCGGAGGTGCCGGAGTTCACGGCGACGCATTCGCGCGCCCCCGCCAGCTCGGTCGAGAACTCCTTCTCGAAGGCGGCGACCTCGGGGCCCTGGGCGACCATGCCACTGCGCAGCACCCGGTCGACGGCCTCGCGCTCCTCGTCGCCGATCAGCGGCTTCGCCGCGGTGATCATCGCATCGCTCATCGGTCCTGGTTCTCCTTCGTGGGGCCGTCGGCCATGTCCGGGCGGTGTGCCTCCGGGGTGTCGCCCCCGGTGCTGGTGCGGGTGGCGTCCTGCGCGCTGCGCAGCCCACCGGTGGTCTCGTCCGCGACGTACCAGGCGCCGGTCACCGGGCAGACCCAGGCGTCCGTGCCGTCCGAGGCGGGTTCCAGGCGGTGCCCGGAGCGTCCCACCCAGCCGATTCGCTTCGCGGGGACGCCGACCACGAGGGCGTGCGGGGGCACGTCCTTCACGACCGTGGCACCCGCGGCGACCATCGACCAAGCGCCGATGGTGACGGGCGCGACGCACACCGCGCGCGCGCCGATGGAGGCGCCCTCCTCGCAGGTGACACCGACGGAATCCCAGTCGCTCGCGGACTTGGGGCTGAGGTCCGGGTTCACGGCGCGCGGGAAGTGATCGTTGGTGAACACGGCAGCGGGGCCGACGAAGACGCCGTCGGCGAGGTCGGCCGGCTCGTACACGAGGGCGTAGTTCTGGATCTTGCAGCCGTCGCCCATGCGAACGCCGGAGCCGATGTAGGCGCCGCGGCCCACGACGCAG